>NZ_JBHXSC010000055.1:0-49488 GCF_042716505.1 Streptomyces sp. NPDC058674 | reverse complement strand
ACCGGCGCCCAGACCCCCTCCGGCATCCCGGTCACCATCACCGCACCCGCATCCGACCGCCCCCGCCGCAGCGCAGCATCCTCCCGCGGCCGACGCAGCCGCCCCGCACAGGAACGCCGGCGTTCGCAGGGCATGGCCGCCTGACCGGGTCCGCCCGCCGTCGCCCCTCCTGTGCCACTCCGCCGTCCCCGCGTACCCCATCCAGTCTGTGAGGCATCATGCGCTTCGTCATCGCCCGATACCCCTTCGACCTCGAGAAGATCGAGGTCGAGCAGTCGATGAAGGGCGTCAAGCCCGAGCCCGTCACGGGGGCGTCCGTGATCATCAGCCGCCGGACCTATCCGGTCAAGCAGGTCGGCGAGGTCATCACCCGGCAGGACCGCCGCGACTTCACCGCCGCCGAGGTCACCCGGGCCCTGACCCGGCTCGGCTTCACCTGCCGCGACCTCTCCGCTCCCGTTCCGGCGCCCGCCCTCACCCCGATGCAGGCCGCCTCGGCGCTCCTCGGGTCCACGACCGGCGCCTGAGAGCCCTTGCTAGAGTCCGTGACCATGTCGATTCCCGATGACCTGCTCGTCGATATCGCCTCCATGGTCGAGGCGGAGCAAACCAATCAGATGTCCCTCACCGTCGTGGTGCACGGTGCCGTGATCACCGGACGCCTCGCGCCCGAGGGCGTCTGGCGCCGGCGCGTGGCCGAGGTCCTGCGGGACTCGGCACGGCTGGGCCCCTTCGCCGACATCTTCGAGTCGCGCGGACCGTCCGCACCGGCAGCCGCCGGTGCGTCCCCGACCCACCTGCACTTCCACGTCGCCCGGATCCTCCAGGGAACCCTGGGAATCCCCGAGACGGGTGGGATGTACCGGATCGCGCTGCAGGACGTCAGCGCGTGGACGGTCGGGGACTTCAGCTACTCGGACAGCTGATCTGCGGCTCGGCGGCGGGACCACCCGGTCCCGCCGCCGGGCCGCGGTCGCATGTGGGGCGGCATGCGCCCCGCGCCGTCCGGTCGGCGCTCCCGGCCCACCACCGGCCCGGCCCGCCACCGGCCCGCCTTGACGGGCTCCGTACGCCCGAAAGCGCGCCCTTCCACGGCTCCCTAACGGCCCTGCTGTTCGAGGAAGCGCCGCTGGTCGTCGAGGAGGCCGGGCGGGAACAGCGCGCGGGGGGCGAACACGGCCGTCAGGGCCAGCCGCCAGGAGGAGCGCTCGACCGGGGTGCGGACCAGCGAGTGGGTGGCGCCCGGGTAGCGGCGCACGGTCAGCGTGCCGGGCGCCAGCAGTTTCCGGTAGACGGCCTCGGTCTCGGCTCCGTCCACGTTGAGGTCGTCGGCTCCCGAGATCAACAGCACCGGGACGGGCGGCATCGCCCGCAGGTCGGCGCTCGCGTCCGCCGTGTGGTTCCGGCTGATGAACGACCACCGCTCCGCCGTGAGTTCCCGGTCCGCGCCCGGACTCGCCCGGTACTCCTCGTACGCCGCTCCGCGCCGCAGCAGCCCGAGGGTGGCCTCGCGGGTGCGCAGGGCGTCCGCCGTGCGCTCGGCGGACGCCCCCTCGGCGCGGAGTCCGGCGCGCAGGTTGAACTCCCCCTGGCGGTGCCAGTTCACGGCGGTGCCGACGGCGATGACGAAGCGGACTCCGGGCGCCGGGGCCCGCGCCACGACCTTGGGCATCACCCAGCCGGCCTGGCTGGCGCCCCACAGCCCGATCCGGGCGGGGTCGACGTCAGGGCGGGCGGCGGCCCAGGCGAGGGCGTCGGCGGTCTCGCGGGCCCGGTCGTCCATCGTCTGGTCCAGCCAGTCGGCGGGCTTGTCCAGGGAGAGCGAGGCGTACCCGGCGCGGGCGAAGGCCTCCCAGTACGGCCGGTAGAAGCCGTCGTGGGTGGCGTCGACCGGGCCGTCGCCGTGCACGAGGACGACGAGCGGGAAGGGGCCGGCGCCCCCGGGGGTGGCGAGTACTCCGGGGAGTCGGCGCCCGGCGGCGGGGACGGTGACGCGCTCCTCGCGCAGGTCGTAGTCGTGCTGCACGAGGACGACGCCGGTGAGGAGCAGGGCGGCGGCCAGAAGGGCCGCGGCGGTGCGCAGGAGCGCGGTGCGGAGCTGTCCGCGGGGGGTGCGGGGGGCGGCGGGCGTGCCGGGTGTGGCGGGCGGTTCGGGAGTGGCGGGCCCCACGATCTCCGCGGGTTTCCCGGGTGTCGTCGGCGGGTGGAGCGGTCGGGCCATGAGGGACTCCTAGCAATCGCTCTAAATTAAAACGATCGTATCCATGATGAGCGTATTAAGCTCGTACTATGACGACAGAGAGCGTGAACGTGCGGCGCGGGGTGCCCGAGGGCGCCGAGGAGCGTGTCGCCGAGCTGTACTGGGAGGCCTTCGGGCGCAAGCTGGGCGCCGCCCTCGGCCCTGAAGGGGACGGGCGGCGCTTCATCGCCGCCCACCTGAACGCGGACCGCGCGGTGAGCGCGGTGTCCGGCGACGGCCGACTGGTGGGCGTGGCCGGCTACCACCTCGCCGGGCGCGGCCTGACCGGCGGCGACGCGGCGGCGGTCAGGGCCGCGTACGGGCAGGTCCGGGGCTTGTACCGGGTGCTCCTGCTGGCCCTGCTGGAGCGCACTCCGGCGCGCGGGGAGCTGCTCATGGACGGCATCGCCGTGGATCCCGCCGAGCGGGGCCGGGGCATCGGCGGACTGCTGCTGCGGGAGGTGGAGGCGGTCGCCGCGGAGCAGGGGTGCCGGCGCGTCCGGCTGGACGTCGTCGCGGAGAACCCGCGGGCGCGCGCCCTGTACGAGCGGCACGGCTTCCACGCGGTGAAGGTGCAGCGGACGCCGTGGCTGCGGGACGTCCTCGGCTTCGGAGCCGTGACGACGATGCACAAGGCGGTGGCGCGGTGAGCGCGGTCGAGCCGCCCGGGTCCGTCCCGACGCGGATGGTGGTGCACGCGCTGGTCCGGGAGGACGGGACGGTCGAGGGCGGCGAGCTGTACCGGGTGGCGGGGCTCCTCGGGATGACCGACCAGCAGGTGCGGCTGTGCGTGAAGCGGCTGGCTGCGGAGGGGCGGTTCACCGTGCAGGGGCGCGGGCGCCGGGCCGTACTGCGACTGTCGGGGGCCGCGGGCGCCGGGCCGGTGCACGTGCCGGAGGTGGATTTCGTCCGGCACGCGTACCGGCAGGACGCCGGCCTGGAGCCCTGGGACGGCACCTGGCACGCCTTCGCCTTCGCCGTGCCCGAATCCGCGCGGGCGGCCCGGGACGCCCTGCGGGACGCCCTGACGGGGCTGGGGGCGGCCCCGGTGCAGGGCGGCCTCTACGTCACGCCGAACGCGATCGGCCCGTACGTACGGGCCCGCGCGGCGGAGCTGGGCGTACCGGAGGCGCTGACCTGCCTGACCACCCGGGACCTGGAGGTCGGCGGCGCCGCGGACCCGGCGGCCGTGGCGGCCCGCCTGTGGCCGCTGCCCGCGATCGCGGCCCGCTACGAGGCCCTGCACGCCCTGGCCGCCGCAGCCGGGGCACCGCCCGCCGGGGCGGCGGGCGCCGGAGGCGTGGGCGCCCGGGACGGGGGCGCCGGGGACCCGGACGGGGCGGTCGCGCTGGCGCGGGCCGTCGCGCTGGCCGCCGCGTTCTCCGACGCGATGCTCCCGGACCCCCTGCTGCCGCCGGAGCTGCTGCCGGCGCCCTGGCCCGGGACCGCGGCCCGGGCCGCAGCGGCCGCGGCCTGGGGCCGGCTGCGGGAAGCCGCCCCGGCCGGAGGGCCACGGCTCTTCCGGCTGTACGCGGAGGCCTCGGAGGCCGCCCCGCGGAGCCCCCGAACTGACCCAGCGCCAAAGTCTGGGTAGGGTATGGGTGGGTTCAGGAGGGTATATCCCCTTGGACAGCGCGACGACGCGCGCCCAGGGCAACCCCCGGGGTCACACCGTCGGAGGAGCGCAGCGCCATGCACCGAACCGAGCTCACAGACGTCGCAACGCACGAGGCCAGAGCCCTCTCCGGGTCCCTGTTCCAACGGCTGGCCACTCTGGACGAGGGGGGCGTGGAGTACTCGTACGTCCGCAACACCCTCGTCGAGCTCAACCTCAGCCTGGTGAAGTACGCCGCCCGCCGGTTCCGCGGCCGGAGCGAGCCCATGGAGGACATCGTCCAGGTCGGCACGATCGGCCTGATCAAGGCCATCAACCGGTTCGACCCGGCGCGCGGCGTTGAGTTCACCTCGTTCGCGATGCCCACCATCAGCGGCGAGATCAAGAGGTTCTTCCGGGACACGAGCTGGGCCGTCAAGGTCCCGCGCCGCCTCCAGGAGCTGCGGATCGACACCGCCAAGGCGCACGACGCCATGGAGCAGGACCTCGGCCGGGAGCCGACCGAGGCCGAGCTGGCCGCCGAGCTGCACGTCACCCCCGAGGAGCTCGCCGAGGGGCGCAAGGCGGCCCACGCGTACTCCGCCCGCTCGCTGGACGCCCCGGTGCAGGACGACGGCGACCGCGACGCCTACGCCGGGCGGCCCGCGCTCGGCGAGGAGGAAGGCTCGTACGACCGGATCGAGTGCATGGAGTCCCTCAAGCCGATCCTGGCCGGCCTCACCGAGCGGGAGCGGACGCTGCTCGCCCTGCGGTTCGGGCAGGAGCTGACGCAGTCCGAGATCGGCGACCGGCTGGGCCTGTCGCAGATGCACGTCTCCCGGCTGCTGAACCGGACCCTCGCCCGGCTGCGCGACGGACTGCTCGTCGACGAGGCCGATGAGGCGGACGGGGGCGACGAGACCCCCGCGGCTTCGGCCACGACGCCGGCTACGGCTGGCGGAGCGGCCCCTCCGCCGGCTCCCCGGGCGCTGCGGACGGCCCGTGAGTCCCGTCAGAGCCGTCAGAGCGCCCCGCCGCAATCTCCAGCCACACCGTCTTGCCGGGCGACGCGTCCGCGAACGGCTGCGCACCCCAGCTCCGCGCGAGCCGTTCCACCACGATCAGCCCGTGCCCTCCCGGCAGCGCCCGGTCTCCGGGCAGCCGCCGCCGGGGAATCTCGGGGCTGCCGTCACTGACCTCCACGCGCAGCCGCTCGTGGTCGTGCCGCAGCACCAGCTCGCGCGGGCCGCCCGCGTGCAGGCAGGCGTTGGTCACCACTTCCGACACCAGGAGCAGCACGTCCTCCGCCGCTTCCGCGCCGCCCGGCCAGGCCCAGTCGGCCAGCGCTCGGCTGGTGAAGTCCCGACAGCGGCTCACCACCCCTGACGTGGCTCCACCCAGGACCAGCCTCCGCGTCTGCTCGGCCACAGGGTCTCCCGTCTCCGCGTCTCTCCCGGCCGCACCTACCCCCGCCACCGGCAGCCAATCCCGATGTCCCGCCCCGTTGCACGCCTCACTAGCACCCCTCCAACACTTCCACATCTCGGAAACTGCATTCCGGCATGCGACAAACGGCGATCCGGTTCGTCACACACACACGCACACAGGATCAAGGACGCGCGGCGGAGGACAACGCCGGGGGCCACCTCACCCCGACCATCGGGGTGCCGTCGCGGACGCTTCCCCCGCCACCGCCGGGCCGTGTCCACCGGAGGAGGCTCCGCGTCCACATCCCGGACAACTACCCTCGATCCATGAACACAGAAGCCGACGCCCTCGCCGCTGTGAAGGAAGCCGACCGGAAGCACGTCTTCCATTCCTGGTCGGCCCAGGAGCTCATCGACCCGCTCGCCGTCGCGGGGGCGGAGGGCTCCTACTTCTGGGACTACCAGGGCAACCGCTTCCTCGACTTCTCCAGCGCCCTCGTCTACACCAACATCGGCTACCAGCACCCCAAGGTGACCGCGGCCATCGCGCGGCAGGCGGCCACCCTGTGCACCGTCGCGCCCGGCTTCGCCGTCGACGTCCGCTCCGAGGCCGCACGCCTCATCGCCGAGCGGACCCCCGGCGACCTGGACAAGATCTTCTTCACCAACGCCGGGGCCGAGGCCGTCGAGAACGCCGTCCGCATGGCCCGGCTGCACACCGGCCGGCCCAAGGTGCTGTCCGCGTACCGCTCGTACCACGGCGCCACCTCGGCCGCGATCAACCTCACCGGTGACGCCCGCCGCTTCGGCAACGACACCGCGACCGCGGGCGTCGTGCACTTCTGGGGCCCCTTCGCCTACCGCTCGCCCTTCTACGCGGCGAACCCGGCCGAGGAGTGCGAGCGGGCCCTGCGCCACCTCGAGGACACCATCGTCTTCGAGGGCCCGCGGTCCATCGCCGCGATCATCCTGGAGACCGTCGGGGGAGCCCCGGGCGTCCTCGTGCACCCCGACGGGTACCTGGCGGGGGTGCGCGAGCTCTGCGACCGCTTCGGCATCGTCTTCATCCTCGACGAGATCATGGTCGGCTTCGGGCGGACGGGCCGGTGGTTCGCCTCCGAGCACTGGGGGGTGACCCCCGACCTCATCTGCTTCGCCAAGGGCGTGACCAGCGGGTACGTCCCGCTCGGCGGTGTCGCCATCTCCGCGGCCATCGCCGAGACCTTCGCCCGTCGGCCCTACCCGGGCGGACTCACGTACTCCGGGCACGTACTGGCCTGCGCGGCCGCCGTCGCCACCATCAACGTCATGGAGGAGGAGGGCACGGTCGAGCAGTCCGCCCGCACGGGCGCCGAGCTGCTCGGCCCCGGTCTGCGCGCCCTCGCCGAGCGGCACCCCTCGGTGGGCGAGGTCCGGGGACTGGGCACCTTCTGGGCGCTGGAACTCGTACGGGACAAGGAGACCCGCGAGCCGCTGGTCCCCTACAACGCCGCCGGAGCGGACAACGCGCCCATGGCCGAATTCGCCGCCGCCTGCAAGAAGGGCGGGCTCTGGCCGCTCACCGCCGGAAACCGCATCCACATCGCCCCGGCCTGCAACATCGCGCCCGAGGACGTCGCCAAGGGGCTGGCCGTCCTCGACGAGGCCCTCGCCGTGGCGGATGCCCACACGGTCTGACCTGCACTTCTGTGGGGTCGCCCAAGCCGTGGGCGCCGGTGTTCGGAGGATCCGTACGGTGGCTCCCGCCCCGTACGCGTGCTGCAATCCGTGCAGGCCCCGTGACGAGGACGGGCCGAAGCACCTACGGACCGGGATGCACGTCAGTCCCGGGGCGGCCCCCCGGGGCCGAACGGCGGGGAGCGGGTGACCGCTGGACGCCGGGCGTACGGGATCCGGACCACCGGACTCCGTGTTCCCGAGTACCCGAGTACCCGAAGGAAGACAGCATGAGCAAGCACGTCCTGGCGCAGAACCAGTACGGCAAGGCCGAGAACCGCATCGTCAAGGTCACCCGCAAGGGCAGCGACGGTTCCTGGCACGAGATCCGCGACCTCAACGTCTCGGTCGCGCTCCGCGGCGAGTTCCGCGACGTCCACCTCACCGGTGACAACGCGAACTGCCTGCCGACCGACACCACCAAGAACACGGTGTACGCCTTCGGCAAGGAGCACGGCATCGCCTCCCCCGAGGCCTTCGGCATCCTGCTCGCCAAGCACTTCGTCTCCTCCCAGCAGCCGATCCGCGAGGCGCAGATCCGCATCGAGGAGTTCGCCTGGGAGCGGCTCCCGGTCCCCACCCGCAAGGAGCAGCACTCCTTCGCCCTCAAGGGCACCGAGGTGCGCACCGCGCAGGTCACCTACAGCGAGACGACCGGACTCCAGGTCCTCTCGGGCCTGAAGGACCTGACGGTGATGAACTCGACGAACTCCGAGTTCCACGGCTACATCAAGGACCGGTACACGACCCTCCAGGAGGCGTACGACCGCATCCTGGCGACCAAGGTCACCGCGCGCTGGGCGCACTCGGCGCTCGCCGCCGACGACGCCGGGTACGACTGGGACCAGTCGTACAAGAAGGTCCGCAAGAACCTGCTGGAGGCCTTCGCGGAGACGTACTCCTACTCGCTCCAGCAGACCCTGAACCAGATGGCCGAGCGCGTGCTCGACAACTGCCCCAAGGTCAACGAGGTGCGCCTCAACCTTCCCAACAAGCACCACTTCCTCGTCGACCTGGAGCCCTTCGGCCTCGAGAACGACAACGAGGTCTACTTCGCGGCGGACCGGATGTACGGCCTCATCGAGGGCACCGTCCACCGCGACGGCGTGCAGCCGGTGATCGCCACGTCCGACTGGATCGTGGCCTGAACGCTGTCCCGCCGGCCATCCGGGCCGCACGGTGGACGACTTTCGGCCTCGTCCCGGACATCTAGCCGAAGGTGCCCTTGTGCCGACCGCTGCCCCCAAGGAGGCTGTGCAGCCGACCGGTTGACGACGAGGGGGCCTGCAGCACATGCCGACGGCGATACGGGAATGGCGGGGCTGGACGGGCGCCGCCCCGCTCTGGCTGAACTCGCTCCTGCTGCTCCTGGCCCCCTTCACCGCCGTCACGCTGTTCGGCCAGATCGGCGTCATCGCCGCGCTGGCCGCCCTGGGGGGCCTCGCCCGCCACCTCTGGTTCGGTGACTACGGCCATCCGGCCGTGCACCTGGCCGCCGCGCTGATGGGCGCCGCGCTCATCGTGGTCTGACCCGCCTCCGCACCGGCCCGACGCCCCAGGCCCGGGGGCGAGGAGGGTGGTCGGCGCCCGGCTCCGCCGCCCCCAACCCGCCCGTACCCGGCTCACCGGGCAGCGCCGCACCCGCTGAGCCGTGGGGGGTGACTTCGTCCCCCGGTCGGGGGCTTCTCGGCCCCGGGACGGGAACCGTCCGGCGCGCCGGGGCAGACCCCTCGCATGATCGGCAGGCGGAGCGCACGGACGGCCCTCGCCGGGGCCCTGACCAGGGCCCTGACGACGCTCTGTGTCGTGCTGCTGTGCGTGTTCGGCGCCGGACCGGCCGGCGCGACGGCCGCCGAATCCCGTCCGGCCACCAGCGCGCCGGCCGAGCCCGTCGAAGGACACTCCGACCCCGCCGCCGACCCCGAGGCGCGGACCGCCGTCCGTGCGGTCGCACGCGGCACGGCCGGGGTACGGCGGCTGCCGCCGGCGGTGTTTCACGTGAAACACCCGGACCCGGGACCGGTCTGCGCCCGCTCCCGGGCCGCGGTCGTGGAACCGGCGGCGTCCCTGCGGGCGGTACGGAGCGTGGTCCTGCGCTGCTGAGGGGGCCGAGCAGCAGCGCGACCGCACACCCCCGAGCACCGTGGAGTTCCGCCATGCCCATCGACCCGTACGCCGCACTGAACGCCATGATCCGCGCCGAGGCGTCCCGCTTCACCCCGCCGGCCCGTCACGCCGAAACCGCCGCGTCACCGAAGGTCCCCGCCGAGACCGCGGCCGTCGAGCACGAGAGCGAACCTCGGCAGCAGGGCGCGCCCGCGGACTCCGCCGCGTAGGGCGGCGCCGGAGCCGTCCGGCCGGACGTACCGCTACTTGCGGTTGTAGAGCCGCATCGTGACGGGCCCGAAGACCAGGACCAACAGCCCGGCCCACCCCAGTGACCAGGCGATCTCGTCGGCCGGCCACTCCCCCGCCATCAGCCCGCGCACGGCGCTGGTGAGGTGGGTGACCGGGCTGTTGTTCACGAACGCCTGGAGCCAGCCGGGCATGGTCTTCGGGTCCACGAAGATGTTGCTGAGGAAGGTCAGCGGGAACAGCACCATCATGCTGACGCCCATGACGGACTTCTCACTGCGCAGCAGCAGCCCGAACATCGTCCAGACCCACGAGAACGCGAACGAGAAGGCGATCAGCAGCGCCACTCCGGCCAGGACGCCCGCCACACCGCCCGCGGGACGGAATCCGATGAGCAGGCCGACGGCCAGCATCACGGCGGAGGCCACGGCGTAGCGCAGCATGTCGCCCAGCAGATAGCCCACCATCGTCGAGGGCCGCCAGATGGGGAGGGTGCGGAAGCGGTCGAAGACGCCCTTCTCGATGTCGGTGTTGACGGAGACCCCCGTGTACATGGTGATCATCACGATCGACATGACGAGGATGCCCGGCAGCAGCGTCTGGATGTACGTCTGCGGGGAGCCGGCCAGCGCACCGCCGAAGAGGTACGTGTACATCAGCACCATCATGATCGGGAACGCGGTGACGTCGAAGAGCTGTTCCGGGACGTGCTTGATCTTCAGGACGGCCCGCCAGCCGAAGGTCAGCGAGGTCGAGAGCGCGCTCGGCCGGGGCGGGCGCCGCCGGGAGACGAGGAGCGCGGCGAGCCGGTCGGTCTGAGGGGCGGTGAACTCCGGCTCCTGCGCGTTGGCCGGGCCGGCGGCCGGGTCGGCGCCCCCCGGCCCGGGCTCCCGGGTGTGGACGCTCATGTCGCCGCCCCCTTGTCGTCGGTGAGCGCGAGGAAGACCTCGTCGAGGCTGGGCTGGCCCAGCGCGAAGGTGTCGACCACGATCCCGGCGCGCGCCAGCTCGGCCAGGGCCTCGGCGGCGCTGCCGGCGTCGTCGACGCGGGCGGTCAGGGCGACGGGGTCCGGATCGGGGGTGACGGTCTCGTCGAGCACGGCGGTCAGCAGGCGCACGGCCTCCGCCCGGCGGTCCGGGTCGCGGAGCCGCACGTGCACGCTGCCCGAGCCGACGGAGGCCTTGAGCTCGCCCTTGGTCCCCTCGGCGATCACCCGGCCGTGGTCGATGACGGCGATCCGCGAGGCCAGCCGGTCGGCCTCGTCGAGGTACTGCGTGGTGAGCAGCACGGTGGTGCCCTGGCTGACGACGGCGCGCACGATCTCCCAGACCTGGTTGCGGCTGCGCGGGTCGAGGCCGGTGGTGGGCTCGTCCAGGAACAGCAGGTCGGGAGTGTTGAGGATGGACGCGGCGATGTCGATGCGGCGCCGCATGCCGCCGGAGTAGTGCTTCACCTGCCGGCCGGCCGCCGCGGACAGCCCGAAGGCGTCCAGCAGTTCGGCGGCGCGCTCTCGGGCGGCGGGCCGCGCGTGCCCGAGGAGCCGCGCGAGCAGCACCAGGTTCTCGGTGCCGGTCAGGTCCTCGTCGACGGAGGCGTACTGGCCGGTGAGGCTGACCCGGCCGCGGACGGCGTCGGCGTCGCGGGTGACGTCCCGGCCGAAGACGCGGGCCTCCCCGCCGTCCGGGCGCAGCAGGGTGGCCAGCATCTTCACCACGGTGGTCTTGCCCGCGCCGTTGGGGCCGAGCAGGCCGTAGACGGTCCCTTCGGGCACCAGCAGATCGACCCCGTCCACGGCCCGGTTGTCCCCGAAGACCTTGACGAGGCCGGCTGTCTCGATCGCGTGGCCGGCGGGAGCCGTGGGACTCAGTCCTCGTGCGTGTAGTACCGGTAGAACGCCACCAGTCCCACGCCCACGCCGACGGCGAGGCCGATCACCGTGGAGCGGAGCACGCTGGCGTCGGTGAGGCTGTGGAGGTAGCCGGCGGCCACGCCGAGGAAGACTCCGTACGCGGTGGCGTAGGCCTCGCGGCGCATCCGGGGGCCGATCCGCGCGAGGGCGAACATGATGCCCGCGAAGATCGCGCCGCACAGAATCCCGTAGAAGACGTTGCCCGCGTCGACCGGGCCCGTCTGGCGCTCGATGAAGGCGGCCCAGACGCCGTAGACGAGTCCGGCGAGCAGGGGCCGCGCATAGGCGCTCCTGCTCGCGTGGTGGGCCGTGTCCGCCGTCCGCCGATGGTGCCGCCCGGAGGCGGTGGGTGCCGCATGTGCCATGACGGGCTCCTCTCTCCCATCATCCAGGGCACACCCGCCGCCCCCGGCCGGCAAGTGGATCAGGCGGTGGGACGATCCGCGCACCGCCCCGACGACGCACGTGCCGGGACGGACGACGCCGACGGGGCACAGGCCGACGGCCTGGAGGGCGGTGCGGAGGGGAGGGGGCCCGCCCCTCCGCGGGGACTCTCCCGGGCCCCGCCACCCGACCGCAGCAACACCGCTCGCGCGCCGGGCCGCGCCCGCATTCCCTGGTGACGTGCGCACCATCCTGTCGGCGGTACTCATCGCGCTCGTGGCCCTGCTGGTGCCCGCGAGCGCCGTCGCGTACTGGGCCGACCACGAGCTGGGCGACGCCGACCGCTATACCGCCGCCATGTCCCCGCTCGCCACGGACCCGGCCGTCCAGGGCGTCGTCGTCTCCCAGGCGACCCGCGCCCTCACCGGACAGATCGACGCCGGCCCCTTCCAGGGCGGGGTGGACGCCCTGCTCGGCGAGGCGGTGCGCTCCTTCGCCGGCACCCCCGCCTACCGGACCGCCTGGGACGCCGCCAACCGCGCCGCGCACGCGGCCTTCCTGAAGGCGCTCACCACCGGCGACGGGGACGCCGTCACCATCGACCTCGCGCCGGTCGTATCCCAGGTCAAGGACGATCTCGTCGCCGACGGCGTGCCCTTCGCCGATCGCATCCCGGTGACCCGCGTCTCCGTCAAGGTCATGGAGTACGACGACCTCGGCGCCCTCCGGAGGGGTTTCCGCATGCTCCAGATCGCCGGTGTCTGGCTCCCCCTGCTGACCCTGGTCCTGGCCGCCGCGGCCATCGCCGTCGCCGTCCGGCGGCGGCGCGCCGTGATCGCCACCGGCCTGGGGCTCGCGGTCGGGGCCGTCCTGCTGTGGATCGCGGTGGACCTGTGCCGCCGGTTCACCCTGGACGACCTGCCCGCCGACATCGACCGGTCCGCCGCCGGGGCCGTCTACGACGCGCTCACCGCGTTCCTGCGCACCACCGCCTGGGTGGTGCTGGCGGCCGGGCTCGCGGCCGCGCTGGCCGCCTGGGTGACGGGCCGGCTGCGCCGCACCCCATAAGCTCGGTAGGTACAGGTACCAACACATGCATTACGGCGCAGAAGCCCCCAGAAGAATCGATTCGCAAGCGGCGGCACGGAAGCGGGAATGAGCACCGAACGCACCGAACGGATACCGTCCCGGACCTCCCGGCACCATCCGCTGGCCCCACCCCACTGGCTGCTCAACGGCCTGCGGCCGAGCCGCGCCGCGATCCCCTGGGCCGCCGCGCTGCGCGCGGCCGTCGCCCTCGCCGTACCGCTGGCCGTCGGCTTCGCGTGCGACGAGCCCGAATACGGGGCGCTCGTCTCCATGGGCGCCCTCTCCGGAGTGATCGGCGACACCGCCGACGCCTACCGGATGCGCGTCCTGAACATCGCCGTTCCACAGTTCTTCGGCGCCGTCGGCGTCGCCCTGGGCACCCTGGTGTTCGGCCACGGCTGGGTGGCCGTCGGCGCCCTCACCCTGATCGCCCTCGTCTCCGGGATGATCTCCTCCATCGGCACGGTGGCCTCCGTGTCCGGGCTGCTCCTGCTGCTGAACGCGGTGGTCGGCGCCGGGCTCCCGATGCCCAGCCCCTGGTGGACGGCCCCCCTGCTGATGAGCGGCGGCGGACTGCTCGTCCTCGTACTCACCCTGCTGGGCTGGCCCCTGCGCGGACGGCAGCCCGAACGCGCCGCCGTCGCCGCCACCTACCGGGCCCTGGCCGACACCCTGGAGGCCGCGGGGGGGCCCGCGTACGAGGAGCGCCGCGTCGAGGTCACGCAGGCCCTCAACCAGGCCTACGACCTCGTCCTGGGCCGGCGGGCCCGGGTGCACGGCCGCAGCCCCTCCCTGGTCCGGATGCTGGCCCAGCTGAACGTGGTCATCCCGCTCGTGGAGGCCGCCCCCGCGGCCCACCTGCGCGGCCGGCCGCTGCCGCCCGAGGTGCCGGCGGCCGTCCGGGAACTGGCCGCCGCCGTCGAGGAGGGCCGCACCGGGACCCCCGACCTCGACCTGCCCGTACCGCACGGCCGGGCCGAGCGGGCGGTCGACGCCGCCCTGCGCCACGCCTCGACCATCGTGCTGCTCGCCGAGCCGGACCCGTACAACGTCGACGACCGCCTGGGCCGGCCCGCCGCCCTGCGGGTCCGCGCCCGGCGCGCGGTGCGCGACATGATGTTCTCCCGGGCCTCCTGGCGGTACGGGCTGCGCCTCGCCGTGTGCATCGGGCTCGCGCAGTCCCTCGTCTCCCTGATCGAGGTCGAGCGGTCCTACTGGGTCGCGCTGACCGTCACCTTCGTGCTCAAGCCCGACTTCGGCTCGGTGTTCTCCCGGGCCGTCCTGCGCGCCCTGGGCACCGCCGTCGGGCTGGTCGTCGCGGCCGCCGTGCTGGCCGAGGTGCCGCGCGGCTGGTGGGCCGTGCCGGTGATGATGGTGCTGGGCGCGCTGATCCCCGCCTTCTCCGTCAAGGGGTACGCCTTCCAGACCGCCGCGATCACCCCGGTGATCCTGCTGCTCTCGGACCAGCTCAACCACCAGGGCTTCGACCTGATCCGCCCCCGTCTGCTCGACAGCCTGATCGGCTGCGCCATCACCCTCGTCGCCGGATACCTGCTGTGGCCCGAGAGCTGGCGCACCCGGATCGGGGACCGGCTCGCCGACACCGTCGACGACGCGGCCCGCTACGTCGAGCGGGCCTTCGCCCCGCTCCCCGACGAGTCCGCGCTCCCCGCCGCCCGGACGGCCCGCCTGCAGGCACGGCGGCGCATCTACCGGGACCTGTCGGGCGTGCGCAGCGAATTCCAGCGGGCCTTGACCGAACCGCCCCCGACCGGGGCGCGGGCCGCCGCGTGGTGGCCGCTGGTGGTCGCCGTCGAGCGCATCGTGGACGCGACCACCGCCGCCCGGGTCCGGGTCAACCACGGGGCGCGGGCGCCCTCGGCCGCCGAGGTCGACCGGATCACGCGGCAGCTGCGGGAACTGGCCGAGGGGGTGCGCCGGAGCCCGGCGCCCACCCGCCGTGACCACGACGCCCCCGAGGACACCGACGGGGCGAGCGTCCTGGCCCCGGTCAGCCAAGAGGTTTCGGCGGCCCGCGCCCTCACGCACCCGTCTCCCTGACCGGTCCCGCCGGGAGGCGGCCCGGAGCCCTGCGGAGCCGGCCACCGGGACGGGCCCGCGGCCGGGCCCGGCAGGGCCCGGCAGGGCCCCTCGGGGGAGCATCGGTAACACGCGGCACCCCTGCACCGCGCCACCGCACTACCGGTCACGGCAGCCGTACGGACGGTGCAGCCGGGTGCGCCGACGTGCAGGGGCTCCGGAACCCGCCCCGGCTCACCGCCCACGGGCTGCTCACGGAAGGGAGTTGCTGTGCGAGGGGTGGTGTTTCACGTGAAACACCGTCCCGTGGCGGGTGTTTCACGTGAAACACCCGCCCCGGGACGGACACGGTCCCTTCACCGGGCCGATCAGACGCCGATGTTGCGGCCGTCCTTGCGCCAGACCGAGACGACGGCCGGACGGACGATCTTGCCGGGCCCGTCGGGCCACACCGACTGCGGCTTCTCGACGGACGCGCCGTCGATCTCGCCCGGGTGCTGGACGGCCACCAGGACGCGCTTGTCCTGGATCAGCGGTCCGCAGGTCTCGGCGCCGCGCGGGACGGTCAGGAACTGCTTCAGCTCACCGCGGCGGTCCCCGGCCGTGGCGACGCCGAACAGGCCGTCGTGGGAGCCGAGCTGGTTGCCGTCCGTGGAGATCCACAGGTTGCCGTGCGGGTCGAAGGCCACGTTGTCCGGGCAGGAGATCGGGCTGACCTTCTCCTTGGGGAAGCCCGCGAAGTAGGTCGCCGGGTCGTTCGGGTCGCCGGCGACCAGGAAGAGCCGCCAGGCGAAGCCGTCGCCGGCCGGGTCGTCGAAGTTCTCGGCGAGCTCCAGGATCTGCCCGTGCTTGTTCAGGTTGCGCGGGTTGGCCTCGTCCGCGCCCGCCTTGCCGGCCTTGCCGCGGTCGGTGTTGTTGGTCAGCGCGACGTAGACGCGACCGGTCCGCGGGGACGGCTCGACGTCCTCGGGGCGGTCCATCTTGGTGGCGCCCACCTTGTCCGCGGCCTGCCGCGTGAAGACGTACACCTCCTCGGCGGTCATGCCCTCGACGTGCGAGACGTTGCCCGTGGCCAGCTTGATCCACACGCCGGAGCCGTCGAACTCGCCGTCGGCGGGGAGCTTGCCCGAGCCGTCGAACTGCTCGACCGGGGAGTCGCCGGTGAGCTTGGCGACGTACAGGGTGCCCTCGTCGAGGAGCGTGAGGTTGTGCTCCTTCGCGGCGCGGCTGTCACCCTTCTTCATCTGCTTGGAGGAGACGAACTTGTAGAAGTAGTCGAAGCGCTCGTCGTCGCCCATGTAGACGACGGGACGGCCGTCCTCGGTCAGGCGCGGCTGCGCCGCCTCGTGCTTGAAGCGGCCCAGCGCGGTGCGCTTGCGCGGGGTGGAGTTCGGGTCGTACGGGTCGAGCTCGACGACCCAGCCGAAGCGGTGCGACTCGTTGGGCTCCTGCGCCACGTCGAAGCGCTTGTCGAACCGCTCCCACTTGCGCTCGGTGGCACCGGCGGTCACGCCGTAGCGCTTGAGGCGGGCGGCCTGGACCGGGTCGGTGACCTGGCCGGCGTTGGCGAAGTACTGGTTGAAGTTCTCCTCGCCGTGCAGGGTCGTGCCCCACGGGGTGGTGCCGCCGGCGCAGTTGTTGAGGGTGCCGAGCACCTTCGTGCCGGTGGCGTCCGCGGAGGTCTTCAGCAGGGCGCTGCCCGCGGCCGGGCCGGTCATCCGGAACTCGCTGGTGGCGGTCAGGCGGCGGTTGAGCTGGTGCCGGGAGACCGCGGTGAGCTTGCCGCTGCGGTGGTCCTCCTGGACGACGACCACCGAGAGGCCGTGCGCGGCCCAGGCGATCTCGACCTGCTCGCGCGTCGGGTTGGCCGGGTCGTACCCCTTGAACATCAGGATCTCGTCCGTGTACTCGTGGTTGGCCACGAGCAGCTGGCGGCGCTCGTAGTCGCCGCCGAGCGGGAGCAGGCTCAGGAAGTCGTTGTTGTAGCCGAACTGGCCGGCCTGGGCCGCGGCGGTCTGCCTGTCGGCGTTGAAGCCCGGCGCCCCCTTGAGGATCGGCTCGCCCCAGCGGATGACCACGTTCTGCTCGTAGCCCGCCGGGACGGTGACCTTGTCGTCGGTGTTCGGCGCGACGGCCGGGAAGCGCAGGCCGCGGGCGGCCTCGCCGGCCTTGCCGACACCCTTGGCGGCGTCGGCGGCGGGGCTGGCCTCGGCGGTGCCGCCACCGGTGCCGCCGAGCGTGACGGCCGTGCCGGCGGCGGTGGCGACCGTGACGACGGCGGCCGAGCGCAGCATGGAGCGGCGGGAGTAGGCGCGGGCTATGACGTCGCCGGCGTACTCGTTGTCGCTGGTGTTCGGCACCTCGTGGAAGCATGCGTCGCCGCAGCGGTAGCGGCAGGTGAGAGCGGAACGGCCGCTCCCATGCGGGTTGCCGATGAGCGGCAGGAGCTTGCGCACGAGTATCCTCCGAGGCTGCGTGGGCGCCGACAACGTGTCGGAATCAATCCAGCCGTGACGCTAGGCGCGGGTTGCGCCGATGCGGCGGCGGCGGGATGAACGGCCGGTGAACCCGGCACGGCGGGCGGGCAGTTCGGCTGCGGGACGGAAGATCCTCGGGAGTCGGGCGCCACGAAAGGCGCCCCTGCCGAAGTTCCAGCCGAGCGGCCGATAACCTTACGTGTCCACTCTGGGCAGGGATCATCCGCGCAGCACGGACAAATGACTCACGCACTCATGCGAAAGGCCTGGCCCATGGGTATTCGGAGCTTGTTGCGCAAGGTGTTCGGACGGTCCACGGAACCGCTTCCGGAGACGTCGGATTCCGCTTCCGCTGCCTTCCCGAGCCAGGCGGAACGCACCCCCCTGGACGCGGCGGCCGACTTGGTGGCGGCGTCCTTCGACAACCCCACCGTTCCCCCTCAGTCCGCTCCGCGGGACCGCGAGCAGGGCACCCTCCTCACGGCGACCGCCGTGGACCCCACGGTCCCGGAGGCCCGCCGCCCGTCGACCCCGGCGGTACCGCAGGACCCGGGGCCTTCCCCCGAGCCGGTCACGACCCCCGCCCCGGCGGTACCGGAGGCGGCCGAGGCCGAGCCGGCGACCGCCGAAACCGCACCGCCGGCCGATCCGGAGCCGGTCGCCCCCGCGGCCGACACCATCACGGCAGAGCCGGTCGCCCCCGCGGCCGACACCACAGAGCCGGCACCGGCCGAGCCGGTGGCCGCGGCGGCCGAGGCGGAGGCGACGCCCGCAGCCGCGGAGCCGGTCGCCGCCGAGCCCGCGGCCGTAGCCGCCGAGCCCGTCGCCGCGGAGCCGGAGCCGAAGCCCGTCGCAGAGCCCGCGCCCGTCGCGGAACCGGAGGCCTCGGAGCCCGTCGCCCCGGCCGTCGAGCCGGAGCCGGAGCCGGAGCCGACCGTGGAGCCTGAAGCCGCAGGGCCCGCGCCCATCGCTCCCGCCGTCGAGGCGGAACCCGTCGCGGAGCCTGAAGCCGCCGAACCCGTCGCCGCAACCGCCACCGCGGAACCGGAGACGAAGCCCGTCGCAGAGCCCGCGCCCGTCGTGGAGCCGGAGGCTTCGAAGCCCGTCGCCCCCGCCGTCGAGGCGGAGCCCGGCGTGGAGTTCGCAGCCTCCGAGCCCGAGCCCGTCGCCGCGCCCGAGCCCGTCGTGTTCCAGCCCGTCGCCGAGCCCGAGACCCTCGCCGCCGCGCCGGCCGTCGCGCCGCTCGACATCCCCGCCCCCGAGGCGCCGGTGGAGGCCGACGTCCCGCCCCCGGCCGTCGTGGCCGTACCCGGGGCCGGGACGCCCGCGCACGCGGCAGCAGCCGTGCGGCGGCGGGCGCCCGGAGTGGCCGGGGCGTACAAGGCCGCCGGCCAGGTGCTGCGCACCAAGGGCAGGACCGGCGCACGCGCCAAGGTGTACCTCGTCCTGGACCGGTCCGGTTCCATGCGCCCGTTCTACAAGGACGGCAGCGCCCAGCACCTCGCCGACCACGCCCTGGCACTGGCCGCGCACCTGGACGACGCGGCGACCGTCCACACGGTGTTCTTCTCCACCGAGGTGGACGGCACCGCCGACCTCACCCTCGACGCGCACAGCGCGAGCTGGGTCCAGGCCCGCCACGGCGAGCTCGGCCGGATGGGCCGCACCAGCTACCACGCGGCCGTCCAGGCCGTCGTCGAGCACTACCAGAAGGACGGCGGCGAGGGCCCGGCCCTCGTCCTCTTCCAGATCGACGGCGCCCCCGACAACCGCCAGCCCGCCCGGCAGGCCCTCGCCGAAGCGGCCGCCACGGCTCCCGGCATCCGCTGGCAGTTCGTCGCGTTCGGCGACCACGACGCCAAGGGCTTCGACTTCGCGCGCAGGCTGGACGCCGTGAACGCCGGCTTCTTCCACGCGGGCCCGGCCCCCGCCGAGCTGCCCTCGGCCGCCCTCCTCAAGGGCGTCCTGGACGGCTTCTAGCGCCACCGGACCGGCCCGGCCCGCCACCGGACCGGCCCACGACAGAAGGCGGCGCCCCCTCCATCGGGAGGGGGCGCCGCCTTCCGCGTACCGCGGGCCCACGTCGGGCCGGGCGTCAGCCGCGCGGCGAACCGGCGTCCGGAGCCACCGCGTCGGAGACCGGGCGCTCGGCGGACTTCGTCTCCACCGGCTTGCGCAGCGCGATGTTCAGCTCGCGCAGGCGGGCCTCCTCCAGCACCGTCGGCGCGCCCATCATCAGGTCCTGGGCGTTGCCGTTCAGCGGGAAGGCGATGGTCTCGCGGATGTTCGGCTCGTCGGCCAGCAGCATCACGATGCGGTCCACGCCCGGGGCGATGCCGCCGTGCGGCGGGGCGCCGAGGCGGAAGGCGCGCAGCATGCCCGCGAACTCGCGCTCGACGGTCTCGGCCTCGTAACCGGCGATCTCGAAGGCCTTCAGCATGACCTCGGGCTCGTGGTTGCGGATGGCGCCGGAGGACAGCTCGATGCCGTTGCAGACGATGTCGTACTGCCACGCCAGGATGTCGAGCGGGTCCTTCTCCTCCAGGTCCTTCATGCCGCCCTGGGGCATGGAGAAGGGGTTGTGCGAGAAGTCGATCCTCCCGGTCTCCTCGTCCTTCTCGTACATCGGGAAGTCGACGATCCAGCAGAAGCGGAAGACGTTCTCCTCGAACTGGCCCGCGCGCTTGGCCGCCTCGACGCGGACGCCCGCCATGATCTTGGAGACCTCGTCGAACTCGCCGGCGCCGAAGAACACCGCGTGGCCGGCCGCGAGGCCCAGGCGCTCGGTGAGGACCTTGACGTTCTCCTCGGTGAGGAACTTGGCGATCGGGCCGGTCAGGGCGCCGTCCTCGCCGACGCGGACCCAGGCCAGGCCCTTGGCGCCCAGCGAGACCGCGTACTCGCCGAGGCCGTCGAAGAACTTGCGCGGCTGCCCCGCGGTGTCCGGAACGGCCAGCGCGCGCACGTGCTTTCCGGCGAACGCCTTGAACTCCGAGCCCTCGAACACGTCCGTGATGTCGACGAGCTCCAGCTTGGCGCGCAGGTCGGGCTTGTCGTTGCCGTACTTCAGCATCGACTCGCGGAACGGGATCCGCGGGAAGGGCGAGGTGACCTCGCGTCCGTTGCCGAACTCCGTGAAGATCTCGGTCATCAGGCGCTCGATCGGCTGGAAGACGTCCTCCTGCTCGACGAAGGACATCTCCACGTCGAGCTGGTAGAACTCGCCCGGCGAGCGGTCGGCGCGGGCGTCCTCGTCGCGGAAGCAGGGCGCGATCTGGAAGTACCGGTCGAAGCCGGAGATCATCAGCAGCTGCTTGAACTGCTGCGGAGCCTGCGGCAGGGCGTAGAACTTGCCCGGGTTCAGGCGGGACGGGACGACGAAGTCGCGGGCGCCCTCGGGAGAGGTCGCCGTGAGGATCGGGGTCGCCATCTCGTTGAAGCCGAGCGCCACCATCTTCGAGCGGATCGAGGCGATGACGGCCGACCGCAGCATGATGTTGCGGTGCATGCGCTCGCGGCGCAGGTCGAGGAAGCGGTACTCCAGGCGCCGCTCCTCGTTCACACCGTCGTTGGTGTTGATGGTGAAGGGCAGCGGGGCGGACGCGCCGAGCACCTCGACCTCGGAGACCTCGACCTCGACGTCGCCGGTGGGCAGCTCGGGGTTGACGTTGTCCGCGCCGCGCGAGACGACCTTGCCGTCGATGCGGACGACGGTCTCCTTCGAGACGCTGCTGAGCGCCTCGTTCGCCGCGGTGCCGGGGCGGGCGACGAGCTGCGTGATGCCGTAGTGGTCACGCAGGTCGATGAAGAGGATGCCGCCCAGGTCTCGACGATTGTGGAGCCAGCCGCTCAGCCGGACGTCGGAGGCGACGTCGGAGGCACGGAGCTCGCCGCACGTGTGGGACCTGTACCGATGCATCAGTCATCCAGTTCTACGGGATACCAGGGTGGATTCAACCGTCCCAAGGTTACCGTCCGGACGGGACCCCGCGCGGGCACCTCCGGAGGGGGTGGTGAACAGGCACGTCAGCGGGATGACCTGTAAAGATGACCGGGTGCGCACCGAGGACGTCCTGGCCGCCATCGCGACCGGCCTGTGGCGATGGGACAACGCCTCCGGAACGGTCGCCCTGGACAGCGAGGCCGCCCGGCTCCTCGGGCTGCCCGCGCAGCCGGTCGTCCTGCCGGAGGTGGCCGTGCGCTCCCGGTTCCACCCGGTGGACTGGAACGAGATCAACGGCATCGTGAACCTGGCCGTCGCCGAGGGCACGCTCGCCGAGGCCCGGCTGCGGATCATGGACGAGGACGGCCGGGTCCTGCGGACCGTGCGCAGCCGCTCCAAACCGGTGGAGAACCGCTCGTCCGACGGCCGCGTCGACTACGAGCTCATCGGCACCATCCAGGAGATCGCCGAGCCGCAGCCTGGCACCACCGCCGCCCACACCCCGATCACGGGTGACTGGCGGCGCTCCCGCGAGGCCTTCCTGCTGGACGCCGGCCGGGCGCTCGCCGAGGCCAGGTCCACGGCCGAGGTGCTGCGGGTGGCCGCCTCGCTGTCCATGCCGGGTTTCAGCCCGGACGGGCTGGCGGTCTTCGGCGTGGTCGGCGACCGGCTGTCGGTCATCGGGCACCACGGGCACGGACCCGGGGCGGAGGGCCCCTTCGCGGACATGGGACTGGACACGGACTACCCGGCCGCGGAGGTCGTCCGTACCGGCCGGGCGATCTACCTGCCCTCACCCGAGGAGTACAAGCGGCGCTTCCCGGCCACCTGGCCGCTCGCCCAGCGGTTCGGCCGCGTCTCCTGGGCCTTCCTGCCGCTGATCGTGGCCGGGCGCACGATGGGGGCCTGGATGGCCGCCTTCAAACACCCCGTGTCCTTCTCCCCCGACGAGCGCTCGGTCCTGACGACCGTGGCCCGGATGCTGGCCCAGGCGCTCCAACGCGCCGGCGTGGCCGAATCCGAGCGGGAGCTCACCACCGGCCTCCAGCGGTCGATGATGCCGCACCTCGGCCCGGAGATCCCGGGCATGGCCATCGCCGCCCGCTACGTCCCCACGGGCGGCGGCCTCCAGGTCGGCGGCGACTGGTACGACATGATCCCGCTCCCCTCCGGACGGTTCGCTCTGGTCATCGGCGACGTGCAGGGCCACGACGTCCGCGCGGCCGGCCTGATGGGCCAGCTGCGGATCGCCGTACGGGCGTACGCCTCCGAGGGCCACCGGCCCGACGCGGTGCTCTCCCGGGCCTCCCGCTTCCTCGCCGGCCTGGGCTCCTCCCAGGGAGCCGGCGCGGGCTCCGACCCGGACTCCGGACCCGGCGCCTCCCCGCACGGGGAGGACCCCGACTTCCTGAGCCCGCGCTTCGCGACCTGCCTGTACGTGGAGTGCGACCCGGAGACCGGCGTGCTGGAGGTGGCCCGCGCCGGCCACCCCGACCCCGCGGTCCGGATGGCCGACGGCACGGTCCTGATGCGCCCCACCGCGGGCGGCCTGCCCCTCGGGATCGTCCCCGACACCGACTACCCCACCACCCGGTTCACCCTGGAGCCGGGCGAGACGATGATGCTGTGCACCGACGGGCTCATCGAGACCGGCGGCCACGACCTGGACACCGGCTGGGCCCGGCTGCGCGCCATCCTGGAGTCCGAGCCCCCGGCGCCCGCCGAGCCCGACGACGGGCGGTCCGGAGCGGGCCGGGACCGCGTGGGGCACCTGGAGAGACTGGCCGACCTGCTGGTGCAGGCCGTGCACGGGCCGTCCTCGCACCACACGACGGGCCCGTTGGCCGACCGCCGCGAGGACGACATAGCCGTGGTGCTGCTGTGCCGCGAGGGCGCGGACTGCGGGTGCGGCAGCGCGCCGGCCCACCCGGCCCGCCCCGCCCGGCGCACGATGCTGACCGTCGCCCAGGCCGAGCCGGAGCGGATCGCGGGCGCCCGCCGGCAGATCCGGGAGCTGCTGCACGACTGGGCGGACTCCGACCAGGTGGACTCGGCCGTGCTCATGGTCTCCGAGATGGTGACGAACGTCCTGATGCACACGGACGGGGACGCACTGCTGGTGGCGGAGGCCGTCGGCGAGCTGGGGGCGCGCCGGCTGCGCCTCGAGGTGGCCGACTCCAGTGACGAGCTGCCCCACAGGCGGCAGCCCGGCGAGATGGCGTCCAGCGGCCGCGGGGTGCTGCTGCTGGAGATGCTCGCCGACACCTGGGGCGTGGACCCGCGCGGCGAGGGCAAGTCGATCTGGTTCGAGCTGTACGAGCGGTCCAAGCCCGACCCCGACCCGCTGGACTGACTCCGGGGGCGGGGCGCCGCCCCCGCGGCGTGAAGCGGTGCGGGAGCGGGCGGGCCCCCGGCACGGCCCCCGGCACGGCTCCGGGCCCGGAGCGCCGGTGCGGCGCCCGGGCCCGGGCCGTCACGGAGGGGCGGCGGCTGCTGCTACCGGGTGCGCGCCGTGGTGGGGACGGTGCCCAGCCGGCCGGCCTGGAAGTCGTCGAAGGCCTGCTGGAGCTCGTGCTTGCTGTTCATCACGAACGGTCCGTAGTGCGCCATCGGCTCCCGGATCGGACGCCCGCCGAGGATGACGACCTCCAGGTCCGGGGCGTTGGAGTCCTGGGACTCGTCCGCCCGCACCGTGAGGGAGCCGCCCTCGCCGAAGACGGCGGTCTGCCCGACCTGGACGGGGCGCCGGTCCTCGCCGACCGATCCGCGCCCGGCCATGACGTAGGCGAGCGCGTTGAAGTCCTCGCGCCACGGCAGGGTGATCTGCGCACCCGGCGTGACGGTCGCGTGGATCATCGTGATCGGGGTGTGGGTGATGCCCGGGCCCTGGTGGCCGTCCAGCTCGCCGGCGATCACGCGGAGCAGGGAGCCGCCGTCCGGGGTGGACAGCAGCTGGACCTGGCCGCCGCCGATGTCCTGGTAGCGCGGGGGCATCATCTTGTCGGAGGCCGGGAGGTTCACCCACAGCTGGAGGCCGTGGAAGAGCCCGCCGGACACGACGAGGGACTCCGGCGGGGCCTCGATGTGCAGGAGGCCGGCCCCGGCGGTCATCCACTGCGTGTCGCCGCCGTTGATGACGCCGCCGCCGCCGTTGCTGTCCTGGTGGACGAAGGTTCCGTCGATCAGGTACGTGACGGTCTCGAAGCCGCGGTGCGGGTGCCAGGGGGTGCCCTTGGGCTCGCCCGGCGCGTACTCCACCTCGCCCATCTGGTCCATCATGATGAACGGGTCGAGGTACTGGTAGTTGATCCCCGCGAACGCGCGGCGCACCGGGAACCCCTCACCCTCGAACCCGGCCGGGGCCGTGGTCACGGCCAGCACCTTGCGCGGGACGGCGCCCTGGGGCTCGGCCACTCGCGGGAGGGTCAACGGGTTCTCAACAGTCACTGCGGGCATGGTCAGGACCTCCTTCTGCGTCGAGTTTAGTTGAAACTCGAACTTTCTGCCACACCCGACAGAACAGAGGGAGCCCCGGGGGAATTCCCCCCGGGGCTCCACGGCACCTGAGACCGCCTAGCCGTACATGCGGCGCATCGCGAAGTCGACCATCTGCTCGACCGCCTTCGCGTCGAAGACCATCCGGTGGTCGCCCTCCATGTCCAGGACGAAGCCGTAGCCGGTCGGCAGCAGGTCGATCACCTCGGCTCCGGTGATCACGAAGTACTTGGACTCCTTGCCGGCGTACCGGCGCAGCTCCTTGAGCGTGGTGAACATCGGGATGACCGGCTGCTGCGTGTTGTGCAGCGCCAGGAAGCCCGGGGTGTCCCCGCGCGGGCAGTAGACCTTGGAGGTGGCGAAGATCTGCTGGAAGTCCTCGGCGGAGAGCGATCCGGTCGTGAAGGCCCGCACCGCGTCGGCGAGCGACGGCGGCGAGGGCTCGGGGTACAGCGGCTGCTGCTGCGCGTAGCCCTGCTGGGGCGGCGCCTGTTGCGCGTAGCCCTGCTGCTGGGCGCCCGGAGTCTGGTCGTAGCCGTACATGCGGCCCACCCTACCGAGCGGTTGCCGCCGTACCGGCCGGTATCGCCCGGCTCTCGCGACGACCTCCGGGGGCGTGGACTTCCGGCGGCACTCCGGGCATCCCGGCTTGATGCTGGTCACAGTCACCGGTGGAGGGTTGTTCTTATTACCGGTGGGTAGCATGATGAGGTTACCGATTGGTATGTACGAGGAACCTGTCTCCCCGAGCCTTAACGGAGCCGTCGCCATGGGGCACTACAAGTCGAATCTCCGCGACATCGAGTTCAACCTCTTCGAGGTGCTCGGCCGCGACAAGCTGTACGGCACCGGTCCGTTCGAGGAGATGGACACCGAGACCGCCAAGAGCGTCCTGTCCGAGCTGACCCGCCTCGCCGAGAACGAGCTGGCCGCCTCCTTCGAGGACGCCGACCGCAACCCGCCGGTCTTCGACCCGGCCACCAACACCGCGCCGGTCCCGGCCTCCTTCAAGAAGAGCTACGACGCCTTCATGGACTCGGAGTACTGGCGCCTGGGCCTGCCCGAGGAGATCGGCGGCACCACCTCGCCCCGCTCCCTCATCTGGGCCTACGCGGAGCTGCTGCTCGGCGCGAACCCGGCCGTCTGGATGTACTCCTCCGGCCCGGCCTTCGCCGGCATCCTCTTCGAGGAGGGCAACGAGGCGCAGAAGAAGGTCGCCGAGATCGCCGTCGAGAAGCGCTGGGGCTCCACCATGGTCCTCACCGAGCCGGACGCCGGCTCGGACGTCGGCGCCGGCCGCACCAAGGCCGTGCAGCAGGCCGACGGCTCCTGGCACATCGAGGGCGTCAAGCGCTTCATCACCTCCGGCGAGCACGACATGGAGGAGAACATCCTCCACTACGTCCTCGCGCGCCCCGAGGGCCACGGCCCCGGCACCAAGGGCCTGTCCCTCTTCCTCGTCCCGAAGTTCCACTTCGACTGGGAGACCGGCGAGCTGGGCGAGCGCAACGGCGTCTACGCCACGAACGTCGAGCACAAGATGGGCCTGAAGGCCTCCAACACGTGCGAGATGACCTTCGGCGACCAGCACCCCGCCAAGGGCTGGCTGATCGGCGACAAGCACGACGGCATCCGCCAGATGTTCATGATCATCGAGTTCGCCCGGATGATGGTCGGCACGAAGGCCATCGCCACCCTCTCCACCGGCTACCTCAACGCGCTGGAGTACGCCAAGGAGCGCGTGCAGGGTCCGGACCTGGCCAACTTCATGGACAAGACCGCACCCAAGGTCACCATCACGCACCACCCCGACGTGCGCCGCTCCCTCATGACGCAGAAGGCGTACGCCGAGGGCATGCGCGCCCTCGTGCTCTACACCGCCTCCGTCCAGGACGCCATCCAGGTCAAGCAGGCCGCGGGCGAGGACGCCTCCGCCGAGATCGGCCTCAACGACCTGCTCCTGCCCATCGTGAAGGGCTACGGCTCGGAGAAGTCCTACGAGCTGCTCGCCCAGTCCCTGCAGACCTTCGGCGGCTCCGGCTACCTGCAGGAGTACCCGATCGAGCAGTACATCCGCGACGCCAAGATCGACACCCTCTACGAGGGCACCACGGCCATCCAGGGCCAGGACTTCTTCTTCCGGAAGATCGTCCGCGACCAGGGCGCCTCCCTGAACGTCCTCTCCGAGACGATCAAGAAGTTCCTGGCCGAGGCCGTCGGCGGCGAGGAGCTGGCCGGCGCCCGCGACGCGCTCGCCAAGGCCGCCGTGGACCTGGAGGCCATCGTCGGCCAGATGATCGTCGACCTCACCGCCACCGGCGAGGACGTCAAGAACATCTACAAGGTCGGCCAGAACACCACCCGCCTGCTGATGGCCTCCGGCGACGTCGTCGTCGGATACCTCCTGCTCAAGGGCGCGGCCGTGGCCGCCGAGAAGCTCGCCACCGCCTCCGCCAAGGACGTGCCGTTCTACACCGGCAAGATCGCCGCCGCGAAGTTCTTCGCGGCCCAGGTCCTGCCGGGCGTCTCCGTCCAGCGCCAGCTGGCCGAGGCCGTCGACAACTCCCTCATGGAGCTCGACGAGGCCGCCTTCTAGGCCCACCCCGCACACGCGGTGCACGCACAGCGGCCGGGTCCTCCGCACGGGGGCCCGGCCGCCGGTGTGATCCCGGACGCGGCTTTCCCCGTTGTCGGTCGTTCATGGGACGCTCGTAGACATGAGTCCACAGGATCAGCACGGCAGCAGGGGGTACTCCGTCCCCACCGGGCGGCCGTACGCCCTCAAGGAGCTGCAGGCGAGCCTGGGCAGCCTCGGGGACCACCTGCGCGAGCTGTACGACGGCGCGCACCCCGCCGAGTACGACGGCATCGCCGACGCCCTGTACGTGGCCTTCCGGACCGCCGCCGGGCTGGCCCCCGCCAAGAGCTACACCGGCTGCCCCGAGCATGCCAACGGCGCCCTGGACCCCGAGGCCCCCGAAGGCTGGGGCCGCTGCCTCCTCTGCAACGACCGGCGGCGCCTGGGCCTGCGCGGCCACGGCGCCCGCCCCGGCGGCTCCGCCCCGCCCGCCGGCGAGCAGCGCCGGCTCGGCTACCCCGTGCCGGGCCCCCCCTACACCCTCCAGGCACTGCGCGACGCCCTGCGGACCGTCGAGGACCAGCGCTTCCACCTGGGCCTGTCCTCCCCCGCCGAGGACTTCGTCCGCATCGCCGACGACCTGCACCGCGCCTTCATCGTGGCGCGCGAACTGTCCCGGCCCCGCAATGCCTCGGGCTGCTCCGAGCACCCCGGAGCGCCCATCGACCCGGACGCCCCTCCGGGCGAGGCATGTATCTTCTGCGCCGGACGCAAGAGACGCGCGCAGCGCTCCGCGCAGACCCCGGAGATGCTCCCGCGCATCCGCCGGGGCGAGCGCAGGCAGCTGCAGCGCCGATTCGAGCGCCCGCCGGGCTGAGAACCGAAGGGACCGCAGACCACGCGCCGCGCGGACCCCGGCCTCCCGGCTATCCGCCGCAGTCCGGCCATGGCGAACACGACCGTCGTTAAGGTGAACCACATGAGCTCTCCCGCCCGCTTCGACCGCGGCCACACCGACGATCTGATGACCTTCCTGACGGCCAGTCCGTCGCCGTACCACGCCGTGGCCAACGCGGCCGAGCGGCTGGAAAAGGCAGGCTTCAGGCAGTTGTCGGAAACGGACGCCTGGGATGCGGGCTCCGGGGGCAGGTTCGTGCTCCGCGGCGGCGCGCTCATCGCCTGGTACGTCCCCGAAGGCGCGGCCGCGCACACCCCGTTCCGGATCGTCGGCGCGCACACCGACTCCCCCAACCTGCGGGTCAAGCCACTGCCCGACACCGGCTCCCAGGGCTGGCGGCAAATCGCCGTCGAGATCTACGGCGGCACCCTGCTCAACACCTGGCTGGACCGGGACCTCGGCCTGGCCGGGCGGTTGACCCTGCGCGACGGCAGCGAGCGCCTGGTGAACGTGGACCGCGCGCTGCTGCGCGTGCCCCAACTCGCCGTGCACCTGGACCGGTCGGCGAACACCGAGGGCCTCAAGCTGGACAAGCAGCGGCACATGCAGCCGATCTGGGGCCTCGGCGAGGTCCAGGAGGGCGACCTGATCGCCTTCCTGGAGGAGGAGGAAGGGCTGCCGCAGGGCTCGGTGGCCGGCTGGGACCTGATGGTCCATTCGATCGAGCCGCCCGCCTACCTCGGCCGCGACCGCGAACTGCTGGCCGGCCCCCGCATGGACAACCTGCTCTCGGTGCACGCGGGGGTCGCCGCGCTGGCCGCCGTCTCCGCCTCGGACAGGCTCGACCACATCCCGGTGCTGGCCGCCTTCGACCACGAGGAGAACGGCTCCCAGTCCGACACCGGCGCCGACGGCCCGCTGCTGGGGAACGTGCTGGAACGTTCAGTCTTCTCCCGCGGAGGCTCCTACGAGGACCGCGCGCGGGCCTTCGCCGGCACCATCTGCCTCTCCTCGGACACCGGTCACGCCGTGCACCCCAACTACGCGGAACGGCACGACCCCTCGCACCACCCGCGCGCCAACGGCGGCCCGATCCTGAAGGTCAACGTCAACCAGCGCTACGCGACCGACGGCAGCGGGCGCGCGGTGTTCGCGAGCGCCTGCGAGCGGGCCGGCGTGCCGTGGCAGAGCTTCGTCTCCAACAACTCCATGCCGTGCGGGACGACGATCGGCCCGATCACCGCCGCCCGGCACGGAATCCAGACGGTGGACATCGGCGTCGCGATCCTCTCGATGCACAGCGCCCGCGAACTGTGCGGCGCCGACGACCCGTTCCTCCTGGCCAACGCCCTGGTGTCCTTCCTGGAGGGCTGACACCGTCCGCGTACGGCCGCCCCGCGCACGACCGTCCGTCCCCGCGTACGGCCGTCCCGCGCACGACCGTTCCCCGTCCCGGGCCTCACGTCAGGGGGCGGGGAACGGTCGCACACGGACCGCCGTACGGGCCGGGTGCGACGGTCCGTACGGCGGCTACTCGGCGTCGAGGCCGGCGAGGACGAGCGGGAGCCGCGTCGCCCCGCCCGCGGTGACGGTCACCGGAACACCCCAGTCCTGCTGGTGGACGTGACAGGCCGGGTACTCGTTCGCCGGGTCGTCGTCGCACGACGCGGCCATCGCGGACACGTGCAGCACGCCCCCGGCGACCCCGGGGTTCAGCGCCAGCTCCCGGAAGAGGTCCGTCCCGGCCCCCTCTCCGCCCGCCAGCAGCTCGGGCGGGGTAGAGGAGACCAGCAGGCGCGTGGAGGGCCCGTACCGGGTGTCGAGCTTCTGGCCGGTGGGCGCCCGGAACACCACGTCGAGGCGGAGCGTGCCCGGCGCCACCTCGGTCGCGGCCCGCTGCGTGCGGTGGGCGACGGCGTCGACCCGTACGGCCTCCTCCGGGAGCCGCAGCCGCGTCAGCCGGTGCCGCGCCGACTCCACGACCACGATGTCCCCGCCGACCAGGACGGCGTCGCTCGGCTCGCGCAGATCGGTGGCCAGCGTCGACACCTCGCCGGTGGCGGGGTCGTAGCGGCGCAGCGCGTGGTTGTACGTGTCGCACACCGCGACCGAACCGTCGGGCAGGGCGGTGACCCCGAGCGGGTGCTGGAGCAGCGCCTGGGCGGCGTCGCCGTCGCGGTGCCCGAAGTCGAACAGGCCGGTCCCGACGGCGGACGTGACGACGTACCCCTCGTCGGTGCGGTGGACGTACCGCAGGGCGCTGGTCTCGGAGTCGGCGATCCACAGCCGGTCCCCGGCGGCCTCCAGGCCGGACGGCTGGGCGAACCAGGCCTCGGCGGCGGGCCCGTCGAGCAGTCCCTCGTTGGTCGTGCCGGCCGCGACCTCGACCGTCCCGGTCTCCGGGTCCCAGGTCCACAGCTGGTGGACGCCGGCCATGGCGATCCACACCCGGCCCTGCCACCAGGCCACGTCCCACGGCGAGGACAGGTCCACCTCCAGGGCCGGACCGGACGTCGGCGAGCCCTGCCACCACTGGCGCCCGGTGCCCGCGACGGTCTCCACGGCACCGGTGGCCGGGTCGAAGCGGCGCAGCGCGTGGTTGACGGTGTCGGCGACGACGACGCTCCCGTCGGGCAGCAGCGCCATGCCCTGCGGCTCGTTGAAGGCGTCGGGGGCCAGGCCGCGCTTCCCGCTGCCGATGCGCCGCACGACGCTCTCCCCGTCGGCGGCGAGCTCGACCAGCTGGTTCCGGGTCGAGTCGGACACCAGGAAGTGCCCGGAGGGAAGCAGCAGCGCCTTCCCGGGGAACCGCAGATCGCCGGCGACCGGCTCGGGCGCCACGTACGGCCCGTCGCCGCGCCGCAGCGTCCCCTTGGCCGCGTGCTCGGCCTCCAGCTCCTCGACGAGCCGGGCGATGGCGTGCGCGTGCCCCTCACCGGCGTGCTGGGCGACGACGTAGCCCTCGGGGTCGACCACGACGAGGGTGGGCCAGGCCCGGACGGCGTACTGCTTCCAGGTGGCGAGCTCGGGGTCGTCGAGCACGGGATGGTGCACCCCGTACCGCTCGACGGCGTCGACGACGGCCGCGTGCTCGGCCTCGTGCACGAACTTCGGCGAGTGCACGCCGACGATCACGACGGTGTCGCGGTGCTTCTCCTCCAGTTCGCGCAGTTCGTCGAGGACGTGCAGGCAGTTGATGCAGCAGAACGTCCAAAAATCGAGGATCAACGTGCGACCTCGGAAGTCGGCGAGCTTCAGGTCCTTCCCGCCGGTATTGATCCAGCCGCCCTTGCCGATCAGCTCGGGGGCACGGACACGGGCACGGCGGGGCGCGGGCGCGGGGGTGGGCGCCGGGGCAGCATCGTTCATCCTTCAAGCTTGCCATCCGGGCGTGAACGCCGGATCACACGCTCACGGCAGCGCCAGTACACCCGCAGGGGGGACGACGTCCGGCCGCGCCCCGTGGGAGCCTGGCCGCAGGCAGTGGAGGAGGCGCCCGGCATGAACAGCACCGCACGTGACTACGGCGAGGGCATCGATCCCGAGCGGGCCCTGAAGTACGCGATCCAGCACCACCGCGGGGAGCGAACCGAGATCGTCGAGGGGGTCATCGACAACGTGACACCGAGTTGGGACCACGAGAACGCGGCCGAGGAGATCCGGGACCAGATCAGGCCTCGCGTCAAGGAGCTGGACTGCGTCACCGGGTCGGGCAACCTCGATCTCCCCGGTTCACCGAACTGGTACGTCCCGGACCTCGCCGTGGCCCCCAGGGAATTGACCAAGGGCGGCGGGGCGCTCCTCCCCGACCAGACCTTGCTGGTCGTCGAGATCACCTCCGAGTTCAGCGCCGAGACCGACCGCGTCGTCAAGCGCAAGCGGTACGCCGAGTACGGGGCTCCGCTGTACCTGCTGGTCGACCGGGTGGAGAAGACCGTCACGCTGTTCGCCGAACCGGGGCGGCTCGGGTACACCAAGGTCGACGGGCCGCACCCGTTCGGGACGGCCGTGCGGCTGCCGGAGCCGTTCGGGATCGAGCTGGACACCAGCGGGCTCTAGGCGCGCCGCCGGCCGGGCGTCAGGCGCCGAAGGCGTGGAGGGAGCGGGCGAAGGCCTCCACGAAGGAGTCGCGGACCGGTTCGGGGAGCAGGTCCAGCGAGAGGTACGGGTTCAGGTCCTCCAGCTCCACCAGCAGCAGCTCGCCCGACGGCGCCCGGCAGGCGTCCACCCGCTGGATGCCGTGGTCGAGGGTGTTCCAGTCGATGAAGGTGCGGGCGAAGGCCAGGTCCGCCGGGGTCGGCTCGTAGGGCGTCAGCTCCCAGCGGCGGGCCGGGTCGGGGGCGTGGAGGGCGTACTGGAAGGCGTCGTCGACGAAGTAGAAGGACACCTCGTACGCGAAGTCGATCCGGGGCTGGATGAGGAACTCGCCCGCCGGGCCCTGCGGGGTGGCGGTGAAGGTGAGGCCGATGGAGTCCGCGCCCCGCTTGGGCTTGACGGCGTACGAGGGGACCTGCGGCAGCTCCGACAGCCGGGCCGGGTCGTCGACCGTCGGGATGACCGGGTAGCCGGCCGCGGTCAGGTCGAGGAGGTACTGCTTGCCTGCCATGTCGCCGCGGCCGGTGAGCGGGTTGTAGACCGGGGTCCCGGCGGCGAGCGCGGCGGTGCGGAAGGCGTCGTAGGCCTCCTGGTAGTGCAGGACCGGTCCGCTGTTGCGGACGACCACCGCGTCGAAGCCGGGCATCAGGGCCCGGGCGTCGCCCGGGTGGCACAGGGCCACGTCGAAGTGGGCCCGCAGCCGGGAGGTGAGGAATATGTCCTCGTCGCAGTAGCGGCGGCCGCGCGCCGGGTACGCCAGGTCGGTCACATAGAGCAGAGGCATGACGTCAACCTATCGCGGGCACGGATCAGCGCATGAAATACCTCGTACGGGACAAATTGCTCGCTCTCGGTGACGACTACTGGATCGAGGACGAGGACGGCCGCCACGCCTTCCTTGTCGACGGCAAGGCGCTGCGGTTCCGGGACACGCTCGAACTCAAGGACCCGGACGGACACGTCCTGATCACCCTGCGGGAGAAGCTGTCCGGTCTGCTGGGCTTCCGCGACGCGATGACGCTGGAGCGGGACGAGCGGCGGCTCGCGGTGATCCGCCGCAAGCGGTTCTCGCTGTTGCGCAACCACTTCCGGGTGACCCTGGTGGAGGGCACGGAGCTGGACGTCAGCGGGCGCCTGCTGGACCGGGAGTTCAAGGTCGAGTACGACGGCGAGCTGCTCGCGCTGGTCTCCCGCCAGTGGTACCGGGTGCGCGAGACGTACGCGGTCGACGTGGTCCGGGAGGACGCCGACGCCGCGCTGCTGATCGCGGTGGCGGTGTGCGCGATCCGGATGGCGGAGAGGGAGCGGGAGGACGGGGCGGAGGCCGCCCCGTAGCCCCGTAGCCCCGTCGCCCCGTCGCCCGCGCGAGGGGTCCCGCGCGGCGCGGTGGCGGTGCGCTCAGCGGCCCAGGCGGCGGTCCTTGAGTGCTGGGAACTGCTCGCGGGTCTCGGCGACCTTCCCCGGGTCCAGATCCACCGTCAGGACGCCCTCCCCCGGCCCCGCCTCCGCCAGCACCTCGCCCCAGGGGTCCACCACCAGGCTGTGCCCGGCCTGTTCGACGCCCGCGTGCGTGCCCGCCAGGCCGCAGGCCAGGACGTAGCACTGGTCCTCCACCGCGCGGGCCCGGTTGAGCAGCGTCCAGTGCGACCGGCGGCGCGCGGGCCAGCCCGCCACCACCGCCATCGTGGTGGCCCCGGCGTCGACCAGCCCCCGGAACAGCTCCGGGAAGCGCAGGTCGTAGCAGGTGGCGATGCCGAGGGTCTGCTCCGGCAGGGTCACGGTCGTCAGGGAGTCGCCGGCCGCCATCAGCACCGCCTCGCCCTGGTCGAAGCCGAAGCGGTGGATCTTGCGGTACGTGGCGGCCAGCTCGCCCGTCGGGGAGAGGACGAGCGCGGTGTTGTAGAGCGTGCCGTCGCCCGCGCGCTCGACGACCGAGCCCGCGTGCAGCCACACGCCGGCGTCGCCCGCCGCCTTGGACATGGCCTCGAAGGTCGGCCCGTCCAGCGGCTCGGCCTCCGTCTCGAACTGCTCGTAGGCGAAGGCCCCGACCGTCCACAGCTCGGGCAGCACGACGAGGTCGCAACCCTCCTGCTCGCGTACGAGGTCGGCCGCACGGGAGCGTCGGGAGGACACCGACTCACCGTCGTGCACCGCGATTTGGATCAGCGAGGCGCGCACACTACCACCGTCCTGGCAATCAAGCCGTCAACTCGGGCCTACGATCGTCACACGAAAGCACTGCCGGGGTGCTCACCGGCAGCGTAGTTTTGGAAACCAAGCCCACAGCTTCCGGAACGCGCCACTGAACAGCACCGCGAGGGGTCCCGTTGACCGTCCATCCCAGCCTTCAGCCCTATGCCGACGCGTGGACGCATTCCATCGAGGCGATATCCGAGCTGGTCCTCCCCCTGCCGGAGGGCGAGTGGAACCGGGCCACGCCGTGCCCGGGATGGTCGGTCCGTGACGTCGTGTCACACATCATCGGCATCGAATGCGAGCAGCTCGGGGACCCGCGGCCGATCCACACCGTGGCGCGGGACCTGCGGCACGTGGTGGACGAGTTCACCCGGTACATGGAGGTGCAGGTCGACGTGCGGCGCCACCACACCGCGCCGGAGATGACCTCGGAGCTGGAGTACACGGTCATCCGCCGCATGCGGCAGCTGCGGAACGAGAAGCGCGATCCGGCCACCATGGTGCGCGGTCCGCTCGGCGAGCAGGTGACCCTGGAGCAGGCGCTGCGGCTGCGCGCCTTCGACGTGTGGATCCACGAGCAGGACCTGCGCCACGCGCTGGGCGTGCCGGGGAACTGGGACGCCCCGGGCGCCTTCGTGGCGCGGGACGTGCTGCTGGAGGGCCTCCCGAAGGTGGTCGCGAAGAAGGCCGGCGCGCCCGCGAACTCGGCGGTGGTGCTCGACGTGCACGGTCCGGTGGAGTTCATGCGGACCGTACGGGTCGACGCGCAGGGCCGGGGCACGCTGGACAAGGCGCCCTCGCTGGGTCCGGCCGTGACGCTGGCCCTGGACTGGGAGACGTACGTGCGGCTGGCGGCGGGCCGGGTGCGGGCGCGCACGGTCGCCGACCGGGTGAAGGTGGAGGGCGATCCGGAGCTGGCGGAGGCGATCCTGACGCAGTTCGCCGTGACGCCGTGACGCCGTGACCCCTTGATCCGGCCCCGTGACCGAACCGGACCCGTGACCGACCGGCCCCGTGACCCCGCGGTGCGACGCCCCGGACCGGCCCCCGGCCCCGGCCTCGCCGCAACTAGGTCCGAGCCGGTTCCGGGGCCGGGGTGGTGGGGCCGGGCCGGGCGGGGGCGGCCGTGCGCAGCTCCCGCTCGCGGGACAGGGCGGGGCGGCGGAGCCGGAGGATCTGGGTGACGCCCAGCGCTTGGAGGACGAACACCGTCGAGAAGGCGATCCGGTAGTCGTCGCCGGTGGCGTCCAGCAGGACGCCCACCGCCAGCAGGGTGGTCATCGAGGCGACGAAGCCGCCCATGTTGGTGATGCCGGAGGCGGTGCCCTGGCGTTCGGCCGGATTGGCCGGGCGGGCGAAGTCGAAGCCGATCATCGAGGCCGGTCCACAGGTGCCCAGCACCAGGCACAGCGCGACGAGCAGTCCCATCGGCGCCCGGTCTCCCGGGTGGACGAGGACGGCGAGCCACAGGCCGGCGGTGAGGCCGACCGTGCCGAGGGCCAGCGGAATCCGCGCGGACCGGAGGCGGCCGACGATCTGCCCGTAGACCAGCCCGAGCGCCATGTTCGAGGCGACCACCAGGGTCAGCAGCCCGCCCGCGGTGCTCCGCGACAGGCCCTGCGCCTCGATGAGGAACGGCATCCCCCACAGCAGCAGGAACACCATCGCCGGGAACTGCGTGGTGAAGTGCACCCACAGGCCGAGCCGGGTGCCGGGCTCCCGCCAGGACTCGGCGATCTGGCGGCGGACGTACCCGCCGGCCGCCCCGGCCGCCCCGGCCGCGCCCCGCGCGGGCACCGCCGCCGGCGGCCCGTGCCCCTGCGGCTGGTCGCGCAGGAACAGCACCAGCGGGACGAGGACGATCAGCCCGGCCACCGCGCTGCCCGCGAAGGCCGGCACCCAGCCGACCCCGTGCAGCACGGGCGCCAGCACCAGCGTGGAGACGAGGTTGCCCGCCATGCCGACCAGGCCGGCGAGCTGCGCCACCAGCGGCCCGCGCCGGGCCGGGAACCAGCGGGTGCCCAGCCGCAGCACGGAGATGAAGGTCATGGCGTCCCCGCAGCCGAGCAGGGCGCGGGCAGCCAGTGCCGTCCCGTACGAGGGGGACAGCGCGAAGCCGAGCTGGCCGGCCGTGAAGAGGACGGCGCCGAGCGTCAGGACCTTCTTGGTGCCGAGCCGGTCGACCATCAGCCCGACGGGTATCTGCATGCCCGCGTAGACCAGCAGCTGGAGGAGGGAGAAGGTGGCCAGCGCCGAGGCGTTGACGTGGAAGCGGTCGGCGGCGTCGAGTCCGGCCACACCCAGGCTGGTGCGGAAGATCACCGCCACGAAGTAGACGGAGACGCCGATGGACCAGACGGCGACGGCCCTGCGCCCGCCGGGCGGGTCCTGGACGGGCAGCGGGGAGGGGGCGCTCATCGGCCGGCCCCCCGGACGAGCGCCTCGACGCGGCCGATGTGGGCGCGCACCGCGGCGGCGGCCGTGTCGGCGTCGCCCGCGCGCAGCGCGTCCAGGATCTCGGCGTGCTCGGCCAGGGTCCGCTCCACCCGGTCGGGGTGGGCGTGCAGCAGGGCCACGCCCATCCGCAGCTGCCGGTCGCGGAGCTGGTCGTAGAGGCGGCACAGGATCTGGTTGCCCGCGCTGCGGACGATCTCGGCGTGGAAGCCACGGTCGGCGGCCGTCAGGGCGGTGAGGTCGCCCGCGGCGGCGTGCCAGCGGTGCTCCTCGAGGAGGGCGGCGAGCCGGTCCAGCAGGCCGGGCGGCGCCGGCACCGCCCTGCGCACGGTGAACTCCTCGACCAGCAGCCGGGTTTCGAGCACGTCGGTGATCTCCTGCACGGAGACCGGCAGGACCAGTGCGCCCTTCTTCGGGTAGAGCCGGAGCAGCCCCTCGGTCTCGAGCCGCAGCAGGGCCTCGCGGACCGGGGTGCGGGACACCCCGACGGCTTCGGCGAGTTCGCCCTCGGTGAGGAGGGTGCCGCCCTCGTAGCGCCGGTCGAGCACCCCGTGCTTGACGTGCCGGTAGACGCGGTCGGCGGCGGTCGGAGTACTGCTGGGGGCCGGCATGGGCACAGCATAGATACAACAGGGGTGCGAGCCGGGGCCCCGTCCGGGATGTGGAACGGGACCGGTAGGCCGCCCGGACCTGTGCGAAGCGGATGCGGGCCCGGCCGCCGGGCGCGAGGCCCCGTACGGCGTACCTGCGCTCCACGGCGGCCCCGGGCGGCGGACCGCCCGGCCCGGCGCCGACCTCCATCAGGCTCCTCCGCGCCGCACGGCCGCTCGGACCGGACCGATCACCGCACCCTCGTGCCAGCCCGAGCCGTCCCGCCAGTGGTGCTGGAGCACCCGGTCGGTGCGCAGGACGACGACTTCCAGGTTGAACCCGAAACTGCCCTGGAGCATCCCGGTGACCGCGAGCACGTCGTGACCGAAGACGGCGCTGCGGCGCCAGGCGGAGCCGGAGGCGTTGCCGCGCCACCAGTGCTCGACGCGGCCGCCCGCCACCGCCACGCACAGCTCGTAGTTCCCGGCGGTGTCCTCGTCGCAGGCCCCGTACTGCCCCTCGATCAGGCAGGGTGCGCAGACCGCCCCGGCGCCGAAGACCTCGCCGGGGTGCCAGGTGAGGCCGTGCCCGTCGTCGCGCCACCACACCTGCATCCGGCCGTCCGTGCGGGTGGCGACCAGGTCCAGGCGGCGGGAGCGGGTCTGGACCAGGGCGGGGCCGTAGTGGGCGATGTCGGAGCCGAAGCGGCCGCCGTCGTTCCAGGTCCAGGGGGCGCCGTTGATCCGCCACCAGTGGTGGAGCCGTCCGTCGGCGGTGCGGACCACCGCCTCGAAGTTGCCGGGTTTGCCGTGGTCGCTCTGGATGAGCGCCGGGGTCGAGCCGACGGCCGCGTCGCCCGGGCCGAAGGCGCCGCCGTCGCGCCAGACGCGGGCGGTCTGCTCGTAGTACCAGTGCCGCAGCCGGCCGCCGGTGGTGACGTGCAGGGACTCCATGTTGCGGTTGTAGGTGCTGCCGGTGAAGGCCGGCAGGCCGGAGGCGTCGCTCGCGAAGGAGGCGGCGCGGGACCACGCGAAGGGCGCGTCGCCCTCGCGCCACCAGTGCTGGAGGCGGTCCCCGGCGGCGGTGGCCAGCAGTTCGAAGTTGCGGTGGGCGCGGCCGTTGCCGCTCTCGTAGACGTTGCCGGCGTGCAGGCGGCGCTTGCTCCACGGGTCGACGTTGGTACCGAGCAGGCCGTACTTGGCCCAGTGGTCGATGCCGGCCTCGCCGTATGCGATGCGGCCGTATCCGCCGACGTGGTGGGCCGTCCCCCAGGAGTTGCGGAACAGCCAGCACCCGGCCGCGTCGTCGTAGCCCACGATCAGCACGCAGTGGCCGCCCGCGACGCGGTCGCTGGTGCGGTGGTAGACCCCGGCGCCGAGCCCGAAGAAGTCGTCGTACACGGTGAAGCAGGCGGTCAGCGGGCCGACCGTGTCCAGCCACACCTTCTGCTGTTCGACGTCGCCGAGCCGGACGTGCTCGGTGATCCGCACCGTCCTGCCGGACCGGTCCCAGCTGGGCGTGTACTCGGCCCGCCAGGCGTCGCGGCGGGCGGCGGGCAGGCCCGCGGGCGGGGCGGTGTACGGCCAGCAGCCCGGGTCCGCGAGACCGCCGTTGGTCCTGATCCAGTCCAGCGCGGTCTCGGGGTCGCCGCCCTGGCCGCAGGCGCACTTGAGCCCGTCGTGCACGTCCCCCTCGGAGCGCTCGGCCCATACGCAGTGCTCGATCCGGGCCATGGACTCCACCAGCCCGACCGCGCCGAAGGCCCAGGAGGAGGCGCAGGGGTTCTGGTCCTTCACCGCCGTGATCCAGGACCACCCCCAGCGGTTGCGCCAGTCCACGGCGGTGGGCCGGGCCGCGGCCGTCCCCGCCGCCACGGCGGCGGGTGGGACGGCCCGGGAGCCGATCTCTCCCGGCGCGGCGGCGAGCAGCCCGTGCGCGGCGCGGCGCCGGGTGAGGTGCGGGTTGCCGCTCTCCTGCCCGACCAGCGCCCGCAGGTCGATGCGCCCCGCCTCCTCGGCGGTGGTCAGGGCGGCCCCGGGCTCCAGACCGAGCGAGGGCCTCGGTACGGGCTCCTCGTCGGCCAGGTGCTCAAGGACCGACCACCGCGCCCCGTACGCCGCGAGCCGCGCCCGCAGCTCCCCCGCCGTCTCGACGGACTCCTCCGGCATGGCGGCCCCCCAGCTGCAACCGTTCGATCCGAGACCCGGGAGCGTGCCGCCCGCGCCGGAGGGCGTCAAGGGGGTCCGTGCGGTCGCGCGGAGGCACGGGGGGCGTCCGCGGGCCGCCCGGTCGCCTCAGTCGCCGCCGCGCCTCGCCCGGCCCGCGCCGCACCTCGGCCGCCTCCGGCGGGCGGGCGGCCGTGCGCGCGCCGCGGCCGGACTCCGCAGGCCCGCTCCTCCCCGGACGCGCGCCGTGCCGACGGCGCCGATCGGTCCCGGCCGCCCCCGGACGCTACGGCAGCCGCGGGCGGACCGCCGACCAGGCGTCCGCCGCGCGGGCCAGCGGGTCCGCGTCCGCGAGGTGGGGGCGGGCCGGCGCCAGCCGCGGGATGAGGCTCTTGATCAGGCGCAGCCGCTGGATCCGCGGGCGCGGCAGCTCCCGCCAGGCGCGGGCCTCCGCGAGCGCGGCTTCCGGGGTGGTGCCCATCAGCGCCAGCACCTCCCGGCACAGGACCTCGGGCTCTGCGCCGCGGTGCGGGCCGAACCGCTGGAGGAGGTAGCTCCGTACGGTCACCAGCTCGATGCCCAGCGCCTCGTCGGAGGCGCCCTCCGCCCGGGCGCAGCGGCGTACCGCGGCCAGCGCCACCCGGCCCCAGCGCATCCGGACCTCGTCGGGCAGCGCCTCGTCGCGCATCCAGCCCAGGGCGAGGCCGCGCAGGCTCCGCGGCTGCGGCTCGTCCTGGAGCGGCGGCCCGGTGGCCAGCCAGTCCTCCAACTCCTCCAGCGAGTGCCCGTCGGGCGGCACCGAGGTCAGCACCTGGCCCCGGCTGAGCAGGGCGACCACGGCGCCCGTGAGGTGGACCCGGGCGACGTGCCCGGCGTCGAAGGAGCCGGCGGGCACGCCGTACCGCTCTATCCGGCGCAGCCCCAGCCTCAGCTCCCCCACCGCGTAGACCTGGCCGGTGCGCGCGGTCCCGCCGACGCACCGGACCACGCACACGCCGCCCGTGACGTCGGCCTCCTCCACGGAGTACACCTGCAACTCGGCGATCGGCACCTGCGGGCCCCCTCTCCCCGGCGGGGAGGCTACCGCCCCGGCCGGACGCGCGCGTGCCCCCTCGCGGCCCGGAGGCCGGGAGGGGGCACGTGTGCGGCGTCGGTCAGGACCAGGTGACGAGGCGGCGGGGGTGCTCCAGGACCGCCGCGATGTCGGCCAGGAAGCGGGAGCCGAGCTCCCCGTCCACCAGCCGGTGGTCGAACGACAGCGCCAGCGTGGTGACCTGGCGCGGCTTCACCTTGCCCTTGTGGACCCACGGCTGGAGCTTGATCGCGCCGACCGCGAGGATCGCGGACTCGCCGGGGTTCAGGATGGGCGTACCGGTGTCGACGCCGAAGACGCCGACGTTGGTGATGGTGATGGTGCCGTTCTGCATGTCGGCCGGGGAGGTCTTGCCGTCGCGGGCCGTGGCGACCAGCGAGGACAGCGACTCCGACAGCTCGCCCAGGGTCTTGGCGTGCGCGTCCTTGATGTTCGGGACGATCAGCCCGCGGGGGGTGGCCGCCGCGATGCCCAGGTTGACGTAGTGCTTGAGCACGATCTCCTGGGCCGCCTCGTCCCAGGACGCGTTGACCTCCGGGTTGCGGCGGACGGCCACCAGGACGGCCTTCGCGATGAGGAGCAGCGGGTTGATGCGCAGCCCCGCGAGGTCCGGGTCGGCCTTGAGCTCGGCGACCAGCTTCATCGTCCGGGTCACGTCGAGCGTGATGAACTCGGTGACGTGCGGTGCGGTGAAGGCCGAGCCGACCATGGCCTGGGCGGTGACCTTGCGGACGCCCTTGACCGGGATGCGGGTCTCCCGCGCCGCCGGGCCGTCGGCCGCGACCGCAGCCGCTACCGCGGTCGCGGCCGGTGCTGTCCCCGCCGCGGCCGGCACGGGGGCCCCGGCCGCGGTGGCGGCGGAGGCCTGCGGGGCGAGCCCGGCGGCGGCCGCCGCGTGGACGTCCTCCCGGGTCACGACCCCGCCGTCCCCGGTGGGCAGCACCGTCGCCAGGTCGATGCCGAGGTCCTTGGCGAGCTTGCGGACCGGCGGCTTGGCCAGGGGCCGCTCCGCGACGGCGCAGCCGTTCCCGGTGCCGTTCGCGGTGCCGTTCGCCTGCGCCGGGACCGGGACGGCCGGAGCCGCCTGGGCCGCCGGAGCGGGTGCGGCCGGAGCCGCCGTGCCGTTCCGCGCGCCCGTGGCCGCCCCGCCCGCCGGAGCCTTGCGCGGGCGTCGCTTGGTGGAGGCGGTGGAGACCCCGTACCCGACCAGCACGGGCTGGCGGGCCGCCGGGGCCTCCTCCTCGGCGGCGGCCGGGGCCGGAGCCGCGGCGGAAGCGGCCACCGGGGCGGAGGCGGCGACGGCGGCCTCCGGACCGGCGGCGCCGCCCGGGTCCGTCCGGACCGAGATGATCACCTGGCCGACGTCGACCGTGGTGCCCTCCTCGAAGAGGAGGGCGTGTACGACGCCGTCGAACGGGATCGGCAGCTCGACGGCGGCCTTGGCCGTCTCCACCTCGCAGACGACCTGGCCGTCGGTGACGGTGTCACCCGGCTGGACGTACCACTTGAGGATCTCGGCCTCGGTCAGGCCCTCGCCCACGTCGGGCATCTTGAATTCGCTGATCGTCATGAACGTGGCTCCTCAGTACGCCAGCGAGCGGTCGACGGCGTCGAGCACCCTGTCCAGACCCGGCAGGTATTCGTCCTCCAGGCGGGCCGGCGGGTACGGCGCGTGGAAACCGCCCACGCGCAGGACCGGCGCCTCCAGGTGGTAGAAGCACCGCTCCGTGATGCGGGCGGCGATCTCCGAGCCCACGCCGAGGAACACCGGCGCCTCGTGGACGACCACGAGCCGGCGGGTCTTCTCCACCGAGGCCTGCAGGCCGTCGAAGTCCACCGGGGACATCGAGCGCAGGTCGACGACCTCGACCGACTTGCCCTCCTCGGCGGCCGCGGCGGCGGCCTCCAGGCAGACCTTCACCATCGGGCCGTACGCGGCCAGGGTGATGTCCGCGCCCTCGCGCGCCACCCGTGCCTTGTGCAGCTCGCCGGGGATGGCCTCGAAGTCGACCTCGCCCTTGTCCCAGTAGCGCCGCTTCGGCTCGAAGAAGATCACCGGGTCGTCGCTGAGGATGGCCTGCTGGAGCATCCAGTACGCGTCCGAGGCGTTGCTCGGCGAGACCACCTTGAGGCCCGGCACGTGGGCGAAGAGCGCCTCGGGGGACTCGCTGTGGTGCTCGACGGCGCCGATGCCGCCGGCGTACGGGATGCGGATGACGACCGGCATCTTGATCTTGCCCAGGGCGCGCGCGTGCATCTTCGCGAGCTGCGTGACGATCTGGTCGTACGCGGGGAAGACGAAGCCGTCGAACTGGATCTCCACGACCGGGCGGTAGCCGCGCAGCGCGAGGCCGATCGCCGTGCCGACGATGCCCGACTCGGCGAGCGGGGTGTCGATGACCCGCTCCTCGCCGAAGTCCTTCTGCAGGCCGTCGGTGATCCGGAAGACGCCGCCCAGCTTGCCGACGTCCTCACCCATGATCAGGACCTTCGGGTCCGTCTCCAGGGCCTTGCGCAGCGACTCGTTGAGCGCCTTCGCGATTGACATCTTCTCGATGGCCACGGCGGTCACTCCCCACCCTCGAAGGACGCGAGGTAGGCGGCGAACTGCGCGCGCTCCTCGTCGACGAGCGCGTGCCCGTCCGCGTAGACGTTCTCGAAGATCGCCATCGTGTCCGGGTCGGGCATGGCCCGCACGGCCTCGCGCACGCGCTTGCCCAGCGCCTCGCTCTCCGCCTCCAGCTCCGCGAAGAACGCCTCGTCGGCGCCGCCGGTGGCCAGCAGGTGGGTCTTCAGGCGCAGGATCGGGTCCTTGGCCTCCCAGGACTGCGTCTCCTCGTCCCGGCGGTACTTCGTCGGGTCGTCGGAGGTGGTGTGCGCGCCCATCCGGTAGGTGAACGCCTCGACCAGGGTCGGGCCCTCGCCGCGGCGCGCCCGGTCCAGGGCCCAGCGGGTCACGGCCAGGCAGGCCAGCACGTCGTTGCCGTCGACGCGGACGCCCGGGAATCCGAAGCCCTGGGCGCGCTGGTACAGCGGCACGCGCATCTGGCGCTCGGTCGGCTCGGAGATCGCCCACTGGTTGTTCTGGCAGAAGAACACCACGGGGGAGTTGTAGACGGCCGAGAAGGTGAAGGCCTCGGCCACGTCTCCCTGGCTGGACGCGCCGTCGCCGAAGTAGGCGATGACCGCGGAGTCCGCGCCGTCCTTGGCCACACCCATCGCGTAGCCGGTCGCGTGCAGCGTCTGCGAGCCGATGACGATCGTGTAGAGGTGGAAGTTGTTGGTGTTCGGGTCCCAGCCGCCGTGGTTCACGCCGCGGAACATGCCGAGCAGGTTGGTCGGGTCGACCCCCCGGCACCAGGCGACGCCGTGCTCCCGGTAGGTCGGGAAGACGTAGTCCTCGTCGTTCAGCGCCCGCGCGGAGCCGATCTGGGCGGCCTCCTGCCCGAGGAGCGAGGCCCACAGGCCCAGCTCGCCCTGGCGCTGGAGCGCGGTGGCCTCGCCGTCGAAGCGACGGGTGAGGACCATGTCGCGGTAGAGCCCGCGCAGGTCCTCGGTGGTGATGTCGGCGACGAAGGGGGCGAATTCCGCGAGGTCGGGGCTGTTCGAGGCATCGACCCGGTCACCTTCGGGCGTCAGCAGCTGTACGAGCTGAGGTACGGCGTCCTGCGTCTGTGCGGTGGCAGCGGCGGTCTTGCGGGCGCTTGCCGCGCCTGCCGCCCGCTTGGTGCCACTGCTGCGTCGCGGCTTGCGCGCGGCAGTGCTCTCCACGGTCACGTGTGCTCCTCCGTCGGTCCGGCACCCGGGTTCTCCGGGGTCCAGTGCGGCTCACCTGTATCCGTACCCGCGCACGGGGTGGGTGCGCGTCTCGTATGGGATCCAGGCGTGACAGGTGCCCCGGCGAGTGCCCTGCGCAATGCACGTTACCCAGTACGCCGCATAACTGCGAAACCCCATTTGACCTGCGATTTTGCTTGGATTTCCAAGTAAATCCGCGGAAGCGGGAACACGCACTGGTCACAGCCTTGCAGGGGGCCGGAACAACGGCACGTTATCCCGGGTAACCGCGGCAGGGAAGGGGTCAGTGTGTGAAACTGACTTCGTGCGCGAAGACGGAAAAATCAAGGTATTCCTCCTGGACGACCACGAAGTGGTACGCCGCGGCGTTCATGAGCTTTTGTCGGTCGAAGAGGACATCGAGATCGTCGGGGAGGCGGGCACCGCGGCCGACGCCCTGGTCCGTATTCCCGCCACCCGTCCCGACGTGGCGGTCCTCGACGTCCGCCTCCCGGACGGCAGCGGTGTGGAGGTGTGCCGCGAGGTGCGCTCCCAGAACGAGGACATCAAGTGCCTGATGCTCACCTCGTTCGCCGACGACGAAGCGCTGTTCGACGCGATCATGGCCGGCGCCTCGGGCTACGTCCTCAAGGCGATCCGGGGGAACGAGCTGCTCAGCGCCGTGCGCGATGTCGCGGTCGGCAAGTCGCTGCTGGACCCCGTCGCCACCGCCCGGGTGCTGGAGCGGCTGCGCGACGGCAAGAACGGCAAGGGCGACGACCGCCTGTCGAACCTCACCGAGCAGGAGCGCAAGATCCTCGACCTGATCGGCGAGGGCCTGACGAACCGCGTCATCGGCGAGCGCCTGCACCTCGCGGAGAAGACGATCAAGAACTACGTCTCCAGCCTGCTCTCCAAGCTGGGCATGGAGCGGCGCTCCCAGGCCGCCGCCTACGTGGCCCGTCTACAGGCCGAGAAGGGCCGCTGACGGCCCTCCGGCGCGCCGGGGGTCCGGCCCCGCTCCGTTCGGGACCAACGTCCCCGGTCATCGGAGCCGCCTCCTCTTCCCCGGCGGCGTACCGGTACCGGAGAGTGGACGCATGTCAACAGAGCGCATCGAGCCCCCAGTGCGTCACCGTGCACGGGCCCGCCGGCAGTGCCGCCCGGGGTCGGCACTACCAGCACGCGCTCTGAGCCCGTCTCACTGCTCCGGCCCGGGGACCTCGGGATCGGGGGACTTCGGCGGCGGCTGCGACTTCGTCGGCGGCAGGGAAGGCGACTTCGTCACCGGCGGCGGCGACGAACCCGTGGCCGGCGGCGTGGCCGACGGCGTGGGCGACGCGGACGACGCGGTCGGCGTCGGACTGCTGGTCTGCGGCCGGCTGCGGGTCGGCGTGTTGTTCGGCGTCTGGTTGTAGGTGGGCGTGTCGTCCGTGGCGGTGCGCGGCGGCGTGGTCTGCGGCGTCTCGGGCGCGCTCGGCTGCTGGCCGGGGGTGCTCTGGGAGGTCGCCGGCGTGACCGGGGGCTCCTTCTTGTCGCCGCCCATGGTGCTGACGGCGTACGCCACACCGCCGGCGACGGCGATGACCGCGAGGACCGCGAAGAGCCACATCTTCCACCGGCCGCCCCCGCCGTGGCCGTCGTATCCGCCGTCGTATCCGCCGCCCTGGCCGCCGCGGCCGCCGCCCGGGAAGGCGGAGCCGTCGTCCGGGTTGATCGGCGGCACCATCGGCTGGTGGAACTGCGAGGTCGAGGCGTGCGAGGGGTACTGCTGCCGGCTGCCCGAATCGCCCATCGCCATGGCCGTGGTCGCGGCCGGCCCGCGGCCGTTCGGCAGGGCCATGGTGACCGGGCCGGTGTTCCAGGTGCCCGTGTTCGGCCCCTGGTCGTGGAGCATCTGGAGCGCGTACTGGACCAGCGCGCGCATCTCCTCGGCGCTCTGGAACCGGTCGTCCGGGTCCTTGGCGAGGGAGCGCATGACGAGCCCGTCGAGCTCCTGCGGGATCGCGCCGCCCTCGGGCAGCTGCGAGGGCGGGATCGGCGCGTCCTGGACGTGCTGGTAGACCACCGAGAGCGGGGTCTCACCGGTGAAGGGGGGCCGCAGCGCGAGCAGTTCGTACAGCAGGCAGCCGGTCGCGTACAGGTCGGAGCGGCGGTCGACGGCCTTGCCGAGGGCCTGCTCGGGCGACAGGTACTGCGGGGTGCCCATGACCATGCCGGTCTGGGTCATCGTCGACTGGACGCCGTGCAGGGCGCGGGCGATGCCGAAGTCCATCACCTTGACCGCGCCGGTCTCGGTGATGATGACGTTCGCCGGCTTGATGTCGCGGTGCACGATGCCGTGCTGGTGCGAGTACGCGAGGGCTTCGAGCACGCCCGAGACGATGATGAGCGCCTGCTCGGGGCCCGGGGCCTCGGCGCTGATCAGCAGCTCGCGGATGGTGCGGCCCTCGACCAGCTCCATCACGATGTACGGGACGGTGTTCGGGCCGACCCGGTCCTCGCCCGAGTCGTACACGGCCACGACGGCGTGGTGGTTGAGGCCGGCGACGGACTGCGCCTCGCGCGTGAAGCGGGCCTTGGAGACCGGGTCCTCGGCGAGGTCCGCGCGCAGCAGCTTCACGGCGACGGTCCGGCCCAGCCGCACGTCCTCGGCGGCGAACACCTCGGCCATGCCGCCGCGGCCCAGGCGGTGGGTCAGCCGGTAACGGCCGTCTCCCACCAGGCCGCCGGCGCCCCAGTGCTCAGGACCATCGGCCATCCCGGCGCCGTTTCCCTCGGGTTCGGGTGCCATCAGTCCTCGCCGTCGTCTCTCTCGGCCGCCGCTCAGCGGTAGTCCTCGTCTTTGCTGTTCCGGTGAACGCTACAGCCTCGGAACCGCTCGCCGTTCGGACAAAGGCGCCCTGTGCCCGTGTGGTCACGGATCGGGTACCCGGCTTGACGTGTGCTTGCCCTCCGGCAGACTGGGCGCCACATGCGCTCAGCCGGACGCGTAGGGACACATCCCGAGGGGAAGCAACAGTCATGAGCCAGGACGGCACTCAGGGCCAGTACGCGGGCGGCTCTCTTGCCGGTGGCCGTTACCAGCTAAGGGACTTGCTGGGTGAGGGCGGCATGGCGTCCGTATACCTGGCGTACGACTCCGCGCTCGACCGGCAGGTCGCCATCAAGACCCTGCACAGCGACCTCGGCCGCGAGCAGTCGTTCCGCGAGCGCTTCCGGCGCGAGGCTCAGGCTGTAGCCAAACTGTCGCACACGAACATCGTCTCGGTGTTCGACACCGGCGAGGGCGAGCTCGGCGGGGCGGTGATGCCGTACATCGTCATGGAGTACGTGGAGGGCCGGCCGCTCGGCTCGGTGCTCGAAGCGGACATCCGGCAGTACGGGGCGATGCCGGCGGACAAGGCGCTGAAGGTGACCGCCGACGTGCTGGCCGCACTGGAGAGCAGCCACGAGATGGGGCTCGTCCACCGCGACATCAAGCCCGGCAACGTCATGATGACCAAGCGCGGCGTGGTCAAGGTGATGGACTTCGGCATCGCGCGCGCCATGCAGTCGGGGGTCACCTCGATGACGCAGACCGGCATGGTCGTCGGCACCCCGCAGTACCTCTCCCCCGAGCAGGCGCTGGGGCGGGGCGTGGACGCCCGTTCCGACCTCTACTCGGTCGGCATCATGCTCTTCCAGCTGCTGACCGGGCGGATCCCGTTCGACGCGGACTCGCCGCTGGCCATCGCGTACGCGCACGTGCAGGAGGAGCCGGTCGCACCCTCCTCCATCAACCGCTCGGTGACCCCGGCGATGGACGCGCTGGTGGCGCGGGCCCTGAGGAAGAACCCGAACGAGCGCTTCCCCACGGCTGCCGCCATGGGCGACGAGGTCGCGCGGATCATGGGCGCGGGGCAGACCGGGGCCCCGGTCATCGTCCAGGGCGTCCCCGCGGGCGGCAGCGGCGCGGGGGTCTCCTCGGCCGTGTTCCCGCCGGTCGACTCCGCCGTCTCGGCGCCGCCGCAGCACGCGGTGCAGCAGCCCTACCAGCCGCACCACGCGACCCCCTCCCCGTACGCGCCGGCGCCCGCCCCCCAGGCGCACGGCGGGTACCCCGGTGCGGCCGGCGGCTCCGCCGCCGGAGGGGGCTACGCCGCGCCCTTCTCCGCGCACACGCCGCCGCCGCACCAGTACGCCTCGCAGACCCCGCCCCCGTACACGATCTCGCCCGGCGCGCAGGGCGGGACGGGCGGCGACAGGCGGAACACGTCCGTGGTCGTGGGCGCGGTCGCGGTGGCGCTGCTGGCCATCGGCGGTCTCGTCGCGGCGATCGCGATGAGCGGCGGCGACAAGGACAAGCCGGGCGCGGACACGCCCGGTAGCTCGGCCTCCGCCCAGGCCTCGGGCTCCGCCAAGGCCGGCTACAAGGGGCCGGACCTGACGCGCACGCTCGACCCGTCCAAGTGCAAGGAACCGGTCAAGCACTACAGCGAGGCCGGCAAGTACATGGCGCCGGACCTGCGGTACAAGAACCTGCTCTCCGTGAAGGAGTGCATCCAGGCCTCGGGCGGCAAGTACAACATCATCTGGAAGGACGAGGCGGTGTTCGGCAAGGACACCGTGCTCGACCAGTCCCCGGCCGCGGACGCGAAGATCGGCAAGGAGGGCACGGAGTACACGCTGACCGTGTCCACCGGCTATCCGGAGTAGCCGGAGGCGCCTGCTCCACCCCCGCCGAGCCGCTGAATCTGACACACCGGCATCCCGGGCACCCCGATGGGGCGCCCGGGATGCCGCTTTTGCCCCACTATGTAAATCTGAGCGAGACATCTCGGTCGCTCGGGACGGGAGGGGCTCCCCGTGATCCAAGGCTTCCGCCCGGGGCGCCGCCCGGCGCACCGGCCGACGCTCCGGTTGACGCCGCGGCCGGCCCGGCGGCCGACACCCGGGCCCGCGCGGGCCGAAGGGGCCGCACAGGCCGAAGG
>NZ_JBHXSC010000054.1:0-49865 GCF_042716505.1 Streptomyces sp. NPDC058674 | reverse complement strand
AGACTTCCTCCACACCTACAACCACCACCGCTGCCACACCGCACTCGACGGCAAGCCACCCATCAGCCGTGTGAACAACGCTGCGGGTCAATACACCTAGCAGCCGAGCAGGCGGCTGCCGAGGTAGCTCTGGATCTGGTCCAGGGAGACGCGCTCCTGCTTCATGGTGTCGCGCTCGCGCACGGTCACCGCGTTGTCGTCCAGGGTGTCGAAGTCGACGGTGACGCAGAACGGCGTACCGATCTCGTCCTGGCGGCGGTAGCGGCGGCCGATGGCGCCCGCGTCGTCGAACTCGATGTTCCAGTTCTTGCGCAGGTCGGCGGCGAGGCCCTTGGCCTTCGGCGACAGCTGCGGGTTGCGGGACAGCGGCAGGACGGCGACCTTGATCGGGGCCAGGCGCGGGTCGAGGCGCATCACGGTGCGCTTCTCCATGACGCCCTTGGCGTTGGGGGCCTCGTCCTCGATGTACGCGTCGAGCATGAAGGCGAGCATGGCGCGGTTGACACCGGCCGCCGGCTCGATGACGAACGGGGTGTAGCGCTCGCCGGCCTCCTGGTCGAAGTAGGTGAGGTCCTGGCCGGAGGCGGCGGAGTGGGCCTTCAGGTCGTAGTCGGTGCGGTTGGCCACGCCCTCCAGCTCGGAGAACTCGTTGCCGCCGAAGTTGAAGCGGTACTCGATGTCAGCGGTGCGCTTCGAGTAGTGGGACAGCTTCTCCTTCGGGTGCTCGAACCAGCGGATGTTCTCCTCGCGGATGCCGAGGTCGCGGTACCAGTTCCACCGCTCCGCCATCCAGTACTCCTGCCACTGCTCGTCCTCGCCCGGCTTGACGAAGAACTCCATCTCCATCTGCTCGAACTCGCGGGTGCGGAAGATGAAGTTGCCCGGAGTGATCTCGTTCCGGAAGGACTTGCCCATCTGCGCGATGCCGAAGGGCGGCTTCTTGCGCGAAGTGGTCTGCACGTGGGCGAAGTTGGTGAAGATGCCCTGGGCGGTCTCCGGGCGCAGGTAGGCCTTGGAGTCCTGGGTCGGGCCGAGGTGGGTCTCCAGCATGCCGGAGAACTGCTTGGGCTCGGTGAACTGGCCCTTCACGCCGCAGTGGGGGCAGTTGACGTCGGCGAGGCCGTTGGCGGGCAGCCGGCCGTGCTTGGCCTCGTACGCCTCTTCCAGGTGGTCCGCGCGGTGGCGCTTGTGGCAGGCGGTGCACTCGGTCAGCGGGTCCGAGAAGGTCGCGACGTGGCCGGAGGCCACCCAGACCTCGGGGGCCAGGATCACGGACGAGTCGAGGCCGACGATGTCCTCACGCCCGGTGACCATCGCCTTCCACCACTGGCGCTTGATGTTCTCCTTGAGCTCGACACCGAGCGGGCCGTAGTCCCAGGCGGCCTTGGAGCCGCCGTAGATGTCACTGCAAGGGAAAACGAAGCCACGGCGCTTGCTCAGGCTGACGATGGTCTCGATCTTGTCGGCGGCCACGGTGCTCTCTTCAGTACGAGGACGAACGGCGAAGCCTTTAGGTTACCGGCGCCCGTACCCTCCCCTTCAAATCGGATCCCCCTTCCACGGCCCGCCCCCGCCCTCCCACCTGGCTTGTTGACAACCGTTTCCATCTTTGATGAAAATGGATGTCATGAACGTACGACGCCTCATACCCGCAGCCGCCCTCGCCGGAGCCGTAGCCCTCGGCGCCACGGCCCTCACCGCCTGCTCCGACGCCGGCGCCGCCAGTGGGAGCGGGAGCGGCGGGCTCGACGTGACGGCGTCGTTCTACCCCATGCAGTTCCTCGCCGAGCGGATCGGCAAGGACCACGTGAAGGTCTCCACCCTGACCAAGCCGGGTGTCGAGCCGCACGACCTGGACATCACCCCCAAGCAGACCGCGCAGCTCGGCGAGGCCGACGTGGTCCTCTACCTCAAGGGCCTCCAGCCCGCCGTGGACGAGGCCGTCGCGCAGTCCGGCGTGAAGAACGTGGTCGACGCCGCCACCCTCACCGAGCTCGAGGCGCACGCGGCCTCCGGCCACGACGGCCACGACCACGCGGCCGAGGGCGGAGCCGAGGCCGAGGGCCACGGCCACGACCACGGGCACGACGAGGGCGGCAAGGACCCGCACGTGTGGCTCGACCCCAGCAAGTACGCGGAGATCGCCAAGGGCGTCGGCGCGTCCCTGGAGAAGGCAGACCCCGACCACGCGGCGGACTACAAGAAGAACACTGCGGACCTGGTCGCCGAACTGGGCGCGCTGGACACCGAGTTCAAGGACGGCCTGAAGAACACCGCCTCCAGGACCTTCATCACCACCCACTCCGCCTTCGGCTACCTCGCCGAGCACTACGGCCTGGACCAGGAGGGCATCGCCGGCGTCGACCCCGAGTCCGAGCCCAGCCCCGCCCGGATGAAGGAGCTCCAGGCGGTCGCGAGGAAGGACAATGTCACCACCGTGTTCTTCGAGACCCTGGCCAGCGACAAGACGGCCACGACCCTCGCCCGGGACACCGGCCTGAAGACCGACGTCCTCGACCCCCTCGAGGGGATCAGCGACACGTCCCAGGGCGACGACTACTTCGAGGTCATGCGGTCGAACCTGAAGAACCTCCAGAAGGCGCTCGGAGCCAAGTGATGACAGCAGCAGCAACGGAGGCGCGAGCCATGCAGTCCACACCGGGACGGGCAGCGGACCAGCCCGTCATATCCCTGCGCGGGGCCTCGGCCTCGCTCGGCTCGCGCCCCGTGCTGCGCGGGGTCGACCTCGCCGTCCACCGCGGGGAGGTCGTCGCCCTGCTCGGCGCCAACGGCTCCGGCAAGTCCACGGCCGTCCGCGCCGTGGTCGGCCAGGTCCCGTTGACCGACGGCGCCCTGTCCCTCTTCGGTACGGACTTCAGGCGCTTCCGCACCTGGTCGCGGGTCGGGTACGTCCCCCAGCGCACCACCGCCGCCAGCGGCGTCCCCGCCACCGTGCGGGAGGTCGTCTCCTCCGGGCGGCTCGCCCGGTCCCGCTTCGGCCTCCTGCGCAGGGCCGACCGGGAGGCCGTCACGCGCGCCCTGTCCCTGGTGGACATGGATGCCCATGCCGACGCCTCGGTCAACGCCCTCTCCGGCGGCCAGCACCAGCGGGTGCTCATCGCCCGGGCCCTCGCCGTCGAGCCCGAACTCCTGATCATGGACGAGCCGATGGCCGGTGTGGACCTCGCCAACCAGGAGGTCCTCGCCAACGCCCTGCGCACCCAGGTCGCCGCCGGGACCACCGTCCTGCTCGTCCTGCACGAGCTGGGTCCGCTGGAACCGCTGATCGACCGCGCCGTCGTCCTGCGCGACGGCTGCGTCGTCCACGACGGCCCGCCGCCCGAGGCCGTGGGGCAGCACGCCCTGCCCGGCCACGACCACGTACACCCCCACGCGGCGCACGACGCCGAGCCCCTCCGGACGGGACTGCTGAGCTGATGGAGATCCTCGACTACGCCTTCATGCAGCGGGCCCTGCTCGCGGCCGTCCTCGTCGGCCTGACCGCCCCGGCCATCGGCACGTACCTGGTCCAGCGCCGCCAGGCCGTCATGGGCGACGGCATCGGCCACGTGGCCATGACCGGCGTCGCGCTCGGCTTCCTGCTGAACACCAGCCCCGTGTGGATGGCCACCCTGGTCGCCGTCGTCGGCGCCGTCGGCATGGAACTCATCCGCTCCCGCGGCAGGACCAGCGGCGACATCGCGCTCGCCATGCTCTTCTACGGCGGCCTGGCCGGCGGCGTCATGATCATCAACCTGTCGCCGGGCGGCTCCACCGCCAATCTGACCAGCTACCTCTTCGGCTCCATCACCACCGTCTCGGCCGAGGACATCACGGCCGTGGTCGTCCTCGCCGCGTTCGTCCTCGCCGTCACCGTCGGTCTGCGCCGCCAGCTGTTCGCCGTGTGCCAGGACGAGGAGTTCGCCCGCGTCACCGGCCTGCCGGTGCGCGCGCTCAACCTGCTGATGGCGGTCACCGCCGCCGTCACCGTCACCGTCGCGATGCGCATCGTGGGCCTGCTGCTGGTCAGCGCCATGATGGTGATCCCCGTCGCGGCCGCCCAGCGCGTCACCCGCGGGTTCACCGCGACCCTCTCGGCGGCGATGGCCATCGGCGTGCTGGTCTCGCTGACCGGCACGGCCACCACGTACTACCTCGACGCGCCCTCCGGCGCCACCATCGTGCTGCTCGCGATCGCCGTCTTCACGGTGATGACGGCGCTGTCGACGCCCCTGGCCCGGCGCCGGGCGAAAGCGGCGCGCGCGGCCGAAGAGGTCTGCACCCGAGACGACGTGAAGGTCTAGGGGAGTCGGCCGCCTGGCACAATGGGCCGAGGCCGATACGAGGAGGAACCGGTGGCGACTGCGCCTGGCGAGATGAATACCGCGCCAGTACGAGGACGATCCACCCGGCAGCGGGCCGCAGTGGCGGCGGCGCTGGACGAGGTGGACGAGTTCCGCAGCGCCCAGGAACTCCACGACATGCTCAAGCACCGTGGCGATTCCGTGGGCCTGACCACCGTCTACCGCACCCTCCAATCCCTCGCGGACGCCGGCGAGGTCGACGTCCTGCGCACCAGCGACGGCGAGTCGGTCTACCGGCGCTGCTCCACCGGGGACCACCACCACCACCTGGTCTGCCGCACGTGCGGCAAGGCCGTCGAGGTGGAGGGTCCGGCCGTGGAGAAGTGGGCGGAGTCCATCGCGGCCGAGCACGGTTACGTGAACGTGGCCCACACGGTGGAGATCTTCGGCACCTGCGCGGACTGCGCGGCCGCCCCCGCTCCCGCCTAGGCCCTGTCGGTTCCCGCCGGTCCCGCATTCGGCGGGACCGGCGGATGCCTACCGCCTGCGCAGGTGCGCGTCCAGGACCGCGCGCAGGCCGTCCGCGTCGGCCGGGGCCCGGATGCCTCTCTTGGGCAGGACCGTCATGGCCACCGCCCTTTTGTCATCGCTGAGCATGAGGAACGCCTCGGCCGTCTCCACGTACGTCGGCTGCGCCTCCCAGCCGATGTGCGTCCGGCAGGTGGCGGCCGTCACCAGGACCCCGGAGTCGTCCACGACGGTGCGGGTCTCCCCCGCCTTCTCCAGCATCCCTGCGAAGGCCCGCGCTTGGAGCCGCGGGCCGAAGAGCGTGTGGACCCACAACGCGACTCCGCAGGCGAGGAAGAGCAGCGGCTTCCCGACAAGCGGCTCCCCCCACACCGTCGCCAGCACGCTGAACCCCAGGCCCAGCGTCCCTCCGACGGGGAACGCCCACCGCCTGCGGCGTCCCGCGGCGGTGTGGGCGTCCCGCGCGCGCAAGGCGTGCTCGAGGTCCGCCCGAGTCGTCCGGTAGACGAGCTCGACCGCCTGCCCGGTCCGTTCCACCGACTGCACCCCATCCGTGTCCATGACAGCGGATCGTAGGGCAGCGGGCGACGGCCGGGCGTATCGGCCCTGGTCAGCCGGTGGGGCCCTCCGCCTGGTTCGGGAGGGCGCCGCCGAAGCGGCGGTCGCGCTGGGCGTACTCCAGGCAGGCCGCCCAGAGGTTGCGGCGGTCGAAGTCGGGCCACAGGACGTCCTGGAAGACCATCTCGGCGTACGCGCTCTGCCAGAGCAGGTAGTTGGACGTGCGCTGCTCGCCGCTCGGCCGCAGGAACAGGTCCACGTCCGGCATGTCCGGGTAGTACATGTACTTCGCGAAGGTCTTCTCGTTCACCTTCGACGGATCGAGCCGCCCCGCCGCGACGTCGCGCGCGATGGCCTGCGCCGCGTCCGCGATCTCCGCGCGGCCGCCGTAGTTCACGCAGAAGTACAGGGTCATGGCGTCGTTGTCGACGGTCTGCTCCTGGGCGACCTGGAGCTCCTGGACGACCGACTTCCACATCTTCGGCATGCGGCCGACCCAGCGGATGCGGATGCCCAGCTCGTTCATCTCGTCGCGGCGGCGGCGGATGACGTCGCGGTTGAAGTTCATCAGGAAGCGGACCTCGTCGGGCGAGCGCTTCCAGTTCTCCGTCGAGAAGGCGTACAGCGAGAGGTTCTTGACACCCATCTCCAGGCAGCCCTTGAGCACGTCGAGCACGACGCCCTCGCCGACCTTGTGCCCCTCGGTGCGCGGCAGTCCGCGCTCCTTGGCCCAGCGGCCGTTGCCGTCCATGACGACCGCGACGTGGTTCGGAACCAGCTCGCCGGGGATCTTCGGCGGGCGGGCACCGGACGGGTGCGGCTCGGGAACCTTGTACTCGCGGCGAGAGCGTCCCAGAATCCCGCGTCGTGCCATGTGCCCAGCTCCTATTTCTCGACGTATCGCAGGGAGCGCAGCCCGCGCTCCAGATGCCAGTGCAAGTAGGCGGAGACCAGTCCGCTGCCCTCCCGCACGTGACGCGCCTCGCACGCGTCGGCATGGTTCCAGTCGCCCGTCAGCAGGGCGCTGAGCAGGGCGATGGACTCAGACGAGGGTACGACGCTGCCGGGCACCCGGCAGTCCCCGCATATCACCCCGCCCGCGGCGACGGAGAAGTGCCGGTTGGGGCCGTGGATCCCACACTTCGCGCAGTCCTCGAAGCTCGGCGCGTAGCCGTTGACGGCGAGGGAGCGCAGCAGGAAGGCGTCGAGGATGAGGTGCGGCTCGTGTTCGCCGCGCGAGAGCGTGCGCAGGGCGCCCACGAGCAGCAGGTACTGCTGTACGGAGGGTTCGCCCTCGTTCTCCGTGAACCGTTCGGCGGTCTCCAGCATGGCGGTGCCGGCGGTGTAGCGGGCGTAGTCGGTGACGATGCCGTTGCCGTACGGGGCGATGATCTCGGTCTGCGTGCAGAGGGGGAGGCTGCGGCCGATCAGCTCGCTGCCGCGGGCGAAGAACTGCACGTCGGCGTGGGAGAAAGGTTCCAGCCGGGAGCCGAACTTGGACTTCGTCCGCCGAACCCCCCGGGCGACCGCCCGGACCCGGCCGTGGCCCCGGGTCAGCAGTGTGATGATGCGGTCCGCCTCACCCAGCTTCTGGGTGCGCAGCACGATGCCGTCGTCGCGGAACAGGCTCATGCGCCCATTGTCCCCTGCCGCTCACCCGTACGGGGACACCCGTACGGGGACAGCGCCGTCGCCCCGCCGGGACCGGGGTCCGGGCGGGGGTGGCGGCCCCGGGGAGGGATCAGGTGGCGGGCGTCCCCGCGCCGTCCGCGTGCTCGACCGGAGCGGGAGCCGCGGCCGGAGTTGAGGCCGGGGCCGCAGTCGCGGCCTGAGCCGGGACCGGAGCCGCGGCAGCCGGGGCCGGGGCCCGGCCCGGTTCCGCGCCCTGGTCCGGCTCCGCCGCCCGGGGCGGCAGCTCGACCCCGGGGACGGCCGGCACGTCGTCCTGGGCCAGGCCGTTGAAGATCAGGTTGAGGACGATGGCGGCCGTCGCACCGAGGGTGACTCCGCTGTTCAGGAGGGACGAGAGGTCCGCGTCCATGTGCCGGGTGAAGAAGACGGGGACGGTCGCGGGAAGCAGGGCGAAGGCCAGGGAGACGCCGACGATCAGCGCGTTCTTCTCCTCCTTGAGGTCCACCTGGCCCAGGGTCTGGATGCCGGCCAGCGCGACCATGGCGAACATGACGGTCGCCGCGCCGCCGAGGACTCCGTGCGGGACCGCGGCGACGATCGCCGCGGCCTTGGGCAGCAGACCCAGGACGATCATGAAGACGCCGGCGGCGACGACCACGAACCGGCTCTTGACCTTCGTCATCCGCACGAGCCCGACGTTCTCGGCGAAGGCCACGTACGGGAAGGAGTTGAGGATGCCGCCGAGGGCGGTCGCGGCGCCGTCGGCCCGCAGCGCGCGGGCCACGGTCTCGCTGTCGATGTCCTTCTCGACGATCTCGCCGACGGCATGGGTGTCGCCGGTCGTCTCGACCATGGTGATCAGCATGACGATGAGCATCAGGAGGATCGGGAACCACTCGAACTTCGGGACGCCGAAGTGGAAGGGCGTGGTGACGCCGATCCAGCCGGAGTCGCCGACGTCGTCGAACTTCGCGTCTCCGAGGAGGAAGGCGACCGCGGTGCCGCCGACCAGGCCGAGGAGGATCGAGATGCTGGACAGGAACGGCCTGCCGATCTTCATCAGGACGAGGATGAAGAGCATCGTGCCGCCGGCGTAGGCGAAGTGCTTCGGGTCCCCGAAGTCCGGGCTCCCGACACCGCCGGCCGCGTCGTTGAGGCCGACCGGGATCAGGACGATGCCCAGCACCGTGATGACCGTGCCGGTGACGACCGGCGGGAACAGCCGCATGACCGTCCGGAACGCCCGGGCGGGCAGCCAGGCGAAGGCGAAGGTCGCGATGCCGGCGGTGATGACCGCTCCGTAGATGACGAGCAGCGCGGCGGTGCCGCCGCCCGCGCCGAGGCCTATCGCGATCATCGGGGAGACGGCGGTGAAGGTCACGCCCTGGATCAGGGGCAGTCGCGCGCCGATCCGGCCGATGCCCCAGGCCTGGATGATCGAGGCGATACCGCAGGTGAAGAGGTCCGCGTTGATCAGGTAGACGAGCTGTTCGGGACTCAGCTTCAGCGCGTTGCCGACGATGATCGGGACGATCACCGCGCCGGCGTAGAAGGCGAGTACGTGCTGGAAGCCGTACAGAGCGAGCTTGGGGAGGGGGAGCACCTCGTCGACCGGGTGCGTGTTCTTCTGTCCGCTGGCGGAAAGCCGGGCGGCGACACGTGACATCTCTGCCTTGCCCTTCAAGAGGTGGGATGCGCGAGGGAGATCTGGTTGCCCCGGCCGGAGTGGGTCGCCAACCCGTTGATCCGTCAGGGCCGTCAGTGAGTTCACGTGCATCGAAGCCGCGCTGTGTTACCGGCGGCGTCTCGTCGTGTGACCGGAATTGAACGCCTGTGGGGGTGCTCACAGATACCGTCGACTTCTACAGACTGTTGCCCCTGCGGCGCTGTCGATCTGGAGGTTCCTCCCATGGCGCCGTCCGTGGCGCAGGAGTATGGGGCACGCGTCCGAAAGCGGAGCCCCGGCCCCTCGCGGCAGCCCGGAGCCCCCGGGGTGACCTGCGCACGAGGCCTTTACGAAGATCCGGCGGGACGGAGGCGACGCCCTGGTTGCGGCCCGTTCGCCTGGCCGGTACACCGGGCGCGGACCGGCGCCCTCCACCGCTGCGCAGGGTGTGCGCGGGCCTCCGGTCCGGCGTTGCGAGGCCGGATCGTTACGTCGGACGCGGCCGTGGTGGCCGGTTTCGGATACGGCCGGTGCGGTGGAGGCGGGGCGCGGCCACGCGGCGCCGCCACCGCCCTACGGGGCCCGTACCTCCGACAGCAGCCGGACCACCTCGTCCGTGTCGATCCGCAGCGCCGCGCCCACCGTGGCGAGCACCTCGCGCTCGGCCGGGATGTACGGGCCGTCCGCCAGGGCGATCCGGGCGCCCTGCAGCAGAATTGATTCGCGGCCCGGCGCGGCCAGGTGCGGGGCCAGCGGCTCCAGCGCCTCGTGGAGCTCTATCGACAGCGCGGCCCCGCAGCACTCGGGCACGTCGTACAGCCCGAGCCGGCCCTCGTCGCTGGACAGCGCCTCCACCAGGGCTTCCAGTTGCCCCTCCGAGCAGTCCTGGAACCCCGCGGCCCGTACGGTGCCCACCGCGGCCTCCAGGGCGCTGCGCGAGCCCGTCCCGCCGGCCGCCAGCACGGCCAGGGTCACCGTGTGCACCGCGTCGCGCAGCAGCGCCGTGAAGCGGGTGGTCGTCAGGTGGTCCAGGACCTCGGTGTCGAAGCGCTCGCGGCAGCCGTGGCACTCCACGACGGGCCCGGCCTGCCCGCGCGGCACCAGCGGCACCCCGAGGACGGTGAAGCGGCGGCGACCGGTGCGCCGCCGGTAGTTGCGGTCCCCACCGCAGGCGGGGCAGAAGAACTCCCCGTCGCCCACGGTGCTCCAGGTGGTACGGGTGCCCCAGACCCTCAGCTTCCGGCCGTCCCCACCCCGAACTGGCAGCACGTCGCACCTCCGTAACCCTCCGGCAACATCGCCGGGTGGCCGTGATGTTAGCCACATCGGTGAGGATGCGTCAGTCGTGTGACCGGACAACCTTGCCGCGGGGCCGGGACTTGGCCGGTCTGCGCCCCCGCGGTACGGCGGCACCCCGCCCCTCCACGGGGGAGGCGGCGGGGTTTTCCGAGGGGTGGGTCAGCGGCCCGCGCGGTTGACGGCGGAGATGACCGCCTTCAGGGAGGCGCGGGTGGTGTTGGCGTCGATGCCGATGCCCCACAGGACGCGGCCGTCGATCGCGCACTCGATGTACGAGGCGGCGACGGCGGAGGCGCCCTCGCTCATGGTGTGCTCGGTGTAGTCCAGCAGGCGAGCGTCGATGCCGATGCCGGCCAGTGCGTCGAAGAAGGCCGAGATCGGACCGTTGCCGGTGCCGTCCAGCACGGTGTCCACGCCGTCCACGACCGCCTCGACGGTCAGCGTGTCCGTACCGTCCTTGTCGGTGGTGGTCTGGCCGGAACGCAGCTGGACGCGTCCCCACGGGTTCTCGGGGTTGGGCAGGTACTCGTCCTGGAAGACCGACCAGATCGCCTTCGGCGTGACCTCGCCGCCCTCGGCGTCGGTCTTGGCCTGGATGATCCGGGAGAACTCGATCTGCATACGGCGCGGCAGGTCCAGCTTGTGGTCGTTCTTCAGGACGTAGGCGATGCCGCCCTTGCCGGACTGCGAGTTGACGCGGATGACGGCCTCGTAGGAGCGGCCGACGTCCTTGGGGTCGATGGGCAGGTACGGCACGGCCCACTCGATGTCGTCCACGGTCTTGCCGGCGGCGGCCGCGTCGGCCTCCATCGCGTCGAAGCCCTTCTTGATGGCGTCCTGGTGGGAGCCGGAGAAGGCGGTGTAGACCAGGTCGCCCGCGTAGGGGTGGCGCGGGTGGACCTCCATCTGGTTGCAGTACTCGCTGGTGCGGCGGATCTCGTCGATCTGCGAGAAGTCGATCTGCGGGTCGATGCCCTGGGAGAACAGGTTCATGCCCAGGGTGATCAGGTCGACGTTTCCGGTGCGCTCGCCCTGACCGAACAGGCAGCCCTCGATGCGGTCGGCGCCGGCCATCAGGGCCAGCTCGGCGGCGGCGACGGCGGTGCCGCGGTCGTTGTGCGGGTGCACGGAGATGCAGACGTGCTCGCGGCGGGTCAGGTGGCGGGCCATCCACTCGAAGCGGTCCGCGTGGGTGGAGGGCGTCGAGCGCTCCACGGTGGCGGGCAGGTTCAGGATGATCTCGCGCCCCTCGCCCGGCTGCCAGACGTCGCAGACGGCCTCGCAGACCTCCAGGGCGAAGTCCAGCTCGGTGTCGGTGAAGATCTCCGGGCTGTACTGGTAGCCGAAGGTCGTCTCCGGGCCCAGCAGCTTCTCGGCGTACTCCATGACCAGGCGGGTGCCGTCGACGGCGATCTGCTTGATCTGCTCCTTGGAGCCGCGGAAGACGACCCGTCGGAAGGTCGGGGCGGTCGCGTTGTACAGGTGGACGGTGGCGCGCCTGGCGCCGACCAGGGACTCCACGGTCCGCTCGATCAGGTCCTCGCGGGCCTGGGTCAGTACGGAGATGGTGACGTCGTCCGGGATCGCGCCCTCTTCGATGATGGAGCGCACGAAGTTGAAATCGGTCTCGCCGGAGGAGGGGAAGCCGACCTCGATCTCCTTGTAGCCCATGCGCACCAGCAGGTCGAACATCTCGCGCTTGCGGGCGGGGGTCATCGGGTCGATCAGCGACTGGTTCCCGTCGCGCAGGTCGGTCGACAGCCAGCGGGGAGCCTTGGTCACGCGGGCGTCGGGCCACGTGCGGTCCGGGATCTCGACCTGCTCGTAGAAGCCGTACTTGTGGATCGGCATCCCGGAGGGCCGCTGGGTGTGGGTCGCGTTGGTGATGGGCGTGGGGCGACCGACAAAAGGCTGCTGGCTCATGGCGTTGGGCTCCTCGCGTGTCCGCGTGTAGTTCGCTGGGACGGCCGACGGGCGGTGGCGAAACCGCAGCACCGAACTCCGCGGGGAGGGGGCCGGCCTACGACTACAGACCCTCGCCGCGGCGGCTAAGGAGAAGCAGCCCGAAACGCATGATGGGCCGAGCCTAGCCGAGCCGCGCCGGGTACGGGGGTCCTGTTTCAGTATGCAAGACCCTCCGGTCCGATTTACACCCTGTGTGAAGTATGCCGCTTTTACCCAACCGATTTCGGCGGGTCCGTCAACTCGGCGGCCCGCCGTTCAGACGAGTGAATGAATCATGGTTGCAGGTAGTGACAGGCGCGTGACCCACTGCCACATTTCCCGCATGGACGCCTCCCGCTCTCACCCCCACCCCGTCTTCTGCACCGTCGTGCCGCCGCACCTTCTCGACCGCATCGCCCGGTCCCGGAACCCCCGCTTCGCCGATCTCGCCCGGCGCACCCTGGAGCGCGACTCCCTGCTGCGCACCCGCCGGCGGGTCACCGCCGTCCGGGGCGTCGCGCCCGCCCCGGACGCACTCCCCCCGGCCGCGCCCGCCACCGACGGACCGGACCGGACCGTCCACGACGCACAGCACCGCACCCGGCTGCCCGGCCTGAAGGTGCGCGGCGAGGGCGATCCGGCGGGTGACGACGTCACCGTCAACCGCGCGTACGCCGGGCTGGGGGCGACGTACGAGCTGTTCCTCCAGGGCTTCGGCCGGCACTCGATCGACGGCGCCGGGCTGCCGCTGGACGCGACCGTCCACTACGGCCGGGAGTACAGCAACGCCTTCTGGGACGGGCAGCAGATGGTCTTCGGCGACGGGGACGGGGAGCTCTTCCTGGACTTCACGGTGCCGGTGGACGTCATCGGGCACGAGCTGACGCACGGAGTCACCCAGTACACGGCGAACCTGGAGTACCACGGCCAGTCGGGCGCCCTGAACGAGTCCGTGTCGGACGTCTTCGGCTCCCTCATCAAGCAGTACGCGCTCGACCAGACGGCCGCCGAGGCGGACTGGCTGATCGGCGCCGGGCTGCTCGGACCCGCCGTCGACAGCGGCCTGGCGCTGCGCTCGATGAAGGCGCCCGGGACGGCCTACGAGGACGACGAGCTCGGCAAGGACCCGCAGCCGGCCACCATGGACGACTACGTCGAGACCGTCCGCGACAACGGCGGCGTGCACATCAACTCCGGCATCCCCAACCACGCCTTCTACATCGCGGCGTCCGAGCTGGGCGGCAGGGCCTGGGAGCGGGCCGGACAGGTCTGGTACGACACGCTGACCGGCGGGGAACTGGCCGCCGACGCCCGGTTCGCGGACTTCGCCGCCCTGACCGTCGCGGCGGCCGTCGCCCGGTACGGGGAGGGCGGCGCGGAGCACCGGGCGCTCCAGAAGGCGTGGTCGGCGGTCGGCCTGGGGTAGGAGGCGGACATGCGGATCTCAGTGGTGCGGACGGGCGGTTTCGCGGCGATCGAGCGGCGCGGCGAGGTGGACACCTCGGGGGCGCCGGACGAGGACGAGTGGCGGGCGCTGGCCGACCGGGCGCTGCGGCCCGACCCGGCGGGCGGCCCCGACCCGGGGGGCGATCCGGCGGGCGATCCGGCGGGCGAGGTCCGGGACGGCTTCTCCTACACCATCACCGTGGACGGCCGGACGGTGGCGTGCCGGGAGCCGCACCTCTCCGAGGCGCAGCGGTCGCTGGTCTCCCGCGTCCTAAAAGAGGGTGCCTGAGCAGGGGCGCTTTGCTTGGATGGCCCGATGACCGATCAGATGGCCGACCGCACCCTGTCCGAGCTGGAGCAGTACTACGACACCGTGCCGCGGGTGGGCGGGGCCCGGGCCGAGGACTTCGGGTCGCTGACCCTCTTCGTACAGGAGGGCGAGGGCTGGCAGTACTACGCCCGGCCCGCGCTCGGCGGCGTCGCGGGGGCCGCCCCGGCTGAGGTGGAGCGGGTGCTGGCCCGGCAGCGGGAGCTGGAAGTGCCCCAGTCCTTCGAGTGGGTGGCCGAAACCAGCCCCTGGCTGCGGGCCGCCGCCGAGGCGGCGGGGCTGGAGGTCCACGCGCACCCCCTGATGGTGCTGGACCCGGACTCGGCGCCGGTCCCCGCGCATCCGGAGGTCCGGCTGCTCGCCGCGGACGACCCGCTGCTGACGGCGGCGGTGACGGTCCCGGCCCTGGCCTTCGCGGCTCCGGGCACGGCGGTGGGCGAGGCCGGTCCGGCCGAGCTGGCCGCCGCCGCGGCCGGGCCGGACGCGGAGGCGGGCCGGGCCCGGGTGTCCGCGATGATCGCGTCGGGCCGCACCGTGATGGCGGCCGCCGTGCGGGACGGCGTGGTGCTGTGCGCGGGCCAGTACAACCCGGTGGGCGGCGTCGCCGAGGTCGTCGGCGTCGGCACCCTCCCGTCGGCCCGCCGCCAGGGCCTGGCCCTCGGGGTCACGGCGGCCCTGGTCGCACACGCCCTCGGGCGGGGGGCCCGTACGGTCTTCCTCTCGGCGGGCGACGAGGACGTGGCGCGCGTCTACGGGCGCATCGGTTTCCGCCGGGTGGCGACGGCACTGATCGCGGAGCCGCGGAACGGCTGATCCGCCGGACCGCTTCCGCGACGACGCCGCCCGCCGGACGCGGTTTGCCGGAACGGCAACGTAGTTTGCCCATCGGGCGGGCCGGGCGCAGCATCGGCGCTGTCACCGCAGTCCCGGTCGAGGAGGATCACGTGTCCGAGCAGCACCAGCACCAGCACCCCCGGCACCCCCGGCCCGAGAACGAGCACGCGCCCCCGCACGAGGACGCGCGGATCGCCGAGGGCGGGGAGGAGTACTGGGACGGCCGCTACCGCGAGAGCGAGCGGATCTGGAGCGGCGACGCCAATGCCGCCCTGGTCCGGGAGGTGGCCGCACTTCCCCCGGGCCGGGCGCTCGACCTCGGTTGCGGCGAGGGCGGCGACGCCGTGTGGCTGGCCCGGCGCGGCTGGCGGGTGACCGGGACGGACATCTCCGGAGTGGCGTTGGAGAAGGCGGCCGGGCACGCCGCCGAGGCGGGGGTGGCCGACCTCGTCGAGTGGCAGCGGCACGACCTGGCCGAGTCGTTCCCGGCGGGCGAGTTCGACCTGGTGTCCGCGTGCTTCCTGCACACGTACGGCGAGTTCCCGCGGGAACGGATTCTGCGCAGGGCTGCGGCCGCCGTGGCCCCGGGCGGGATCCTGCTGGTCGTCGGCCACGGCGGCTGGGCGCCCTGGCAGGAGAACCCGCACCCGGAGGTGCACTTCCCGACCCCGGACGAGGTGGTGGAGCAGCTGGAGCTGCCCGAGGGGGACTGGGAGGTGCTGGTGGCCGAGGAGCACGAGCGGGTCCAGACACAGCCCGACGGCACCCAGGGGATGCGCACGGACAACGCGGTCAAGGTCCGCAGGCTGCCCCGGCCCGCGTCCGCGCGGGCGTAGGGGGGACGGGAACGGGGCCCGTGCTCAGGCACGGGCCCCGTCCTCGTTCGGCGTCCGGGTGTTTCGGCGGCGGGTGTTCCGGCAGCCGGATCAGAAACCGAGCTTGCGGAGCTGCTTGGGGTCCCGCTGCCAGTCCTTGGCGACCTTCACGTGCAGATCGAGGAAGACCGGGGTGCCGAGCAGCGCCTCGATGTGCTTGCGCGACTTCATCCCGACCTCCTTCAGGCGGGCGCCCTTGGGGCCGATGATGATGCCCTTCTGGCTCGGCCGCTCGATGTAGACGTTGGCGTGGATGTCGAGCAGCGGCCGGTCCGCCGGGCGGTTCTCGCGCGGGATCATCTCCTCGACGACCACGGCGATGGAGTGCGGGAGCTCGTCGCGCACGCCCTCCAGGGCGGCCTCGCGGATCAGCTCGGCCACCATCACCATCTCGGGCTCGTCCGTGAGGTCGCCCTCCGGGTACAGCGGCGGGCTCTCGGGCAGCAGCGGCGCGATCAGGTCGGCCAGCAACTGGACCTGGCTGTCGCCGACGGCGGAGACCGGCACGATCTCGGCCCACTCGAAGCCGAGCTCGGCGGCGAGCTGGTGGATGGCCAGCAGCTGCTCGGCGAGCTGCTTGGACTCGACCAGGTCGGTCTTGGTCACGATCGCGATCTTGGGGGTCTTCTTGATCCCCGCGAGTTCCTTCGCGATGAACTTGTCGCCGGGGCCGAGCTTCTGGTCGGCCGGCAGGCAGAAGCCGATGACGTCGACCTCGGACCAGGTGCTGCGGACGACGTCGTTGAGACGCTCGCCGAGCAGGGTGCGCGGCTTGTGCAGGCCGGGCGTGTCGACGAGGACGAGCTGCGCGTCGGGGCGGTGCACGATGCCGCGGACGGTGTGGCGGGTGGTCTGCGGCCGGTTGGAGGTGATCGCGACCTTGGTGCCCACGAGTGCGTTGGTGAGGGTCGACTTGCCCGCGTTGGGGCGGCCGACGAAGCAGGCGAAGCCCGCACGGTGCGGGCTGGTGGACTCGGGGGAACGATCGCTCATACGGGCCATTCTCCCCGATGCCGCTCCCAGCGCCGACCAAGGCCCGGCCGCGAGGGCGCTCCCGCCCGCGACGAGGGGGACGGGCAGGGGGTGCCCGGTGTGTCCGGCACGGCCCTGAGCTGTGGTTCCGTCGGCCACGGCCCGTACGGTCAACCCGGCCGCCTCCGGAATCTCCACACCCGCCGGGACGACCCGCCCGGCCCACCCGGCCCCGGCACCCGGCCCGGGGGCACCTCCGCCCCGCCGCCCGCTCAGCCGCCCTCCCCGTCGTCTGCCCCGTCGTCCGCCCCCGCGGAGCGGAAGGTGCGCCGGTACGCCGTCGGGCTCACCCCGATCGCCGCCTGCACGTGCTTGCGCAGCGACTGGGCCGTCCCGAAGCCCGTCTCCCGCGCCACCTGCTCCACCGGCAGGTCGGTGCGCTCCAGCAGGCGCCGGGCCCGTTCCACGCGCTGCCCGGTGATCCACTGGCCGGGGCTGATCCCGGACTCCTCCCGGAAGCGGCGGGTGAAGGTCCGCACCGACATCGACTCCTGCCGGGCCAGCTCGGTCAGGCGCAGCGGCTCGTGCAGCCGGTCCAGTACGAAGGCGCGGGCCGCCGTGGTGCTGGCGAGCTGCGGCTCCGGCACCGGGCGCTCGATGAACTGCGCCTGACCGCCGTCCCGGTGGGGCGGTACGACGGTCCGCCGGGCGACGTCGTTGGCGACGGCCGCGCCGTGGTCCCGGCGCACGATGTGCAGGCACAGGTCGATGCCGGCGGCCACCCCCGCGGAGGTCAGCACGTCCCCGTCGTCGGTGTAGAGCACCCCGGGGTCCACCCGCACGGCCGGGAAGAGCCGCTGGAAGTGCTCGGCGCAGGCCCAGTGGGTGGTGGCCGGGCGGCCGTCGAGGTATCCCGCCGCGGCCAGCACGTAGCCGCCCGTGCAGATGGCGACGAGCCGGGTGCCGGGGCGGATGTGCGCGAGGGCGGCGGCGAGCTCCCCGTCCAGCCGTCCGTGCTCGTGCACCGGCCCCAGCTCGTACGAGGCCGGCACCACGATCGTGTCGGCGGTGGCCAGCAGCTCCGGCCCGTGCTCGACGTGGATCGCGAAGTCGGCGTCGGTGCGCACCTGCCCGGGGGCGAGCCCGCAGGTGAGGATCTCGTAGAGCGGCCGCCCCGACGGGTCCTTGGCGCGTCCGAAGATGCGGTGCGGGATGCCGAGCTCGAAGGGCAGCAGCCCGGTGAGGGCGAGGACCACGACGCGGTGCCGCGCGCGACCGTCCGGCCGCGGACCGGACCGCGCCGGCCGTTCCCCCTCCGGGCGTTCCCCCTCCGGGCGCTGCTCCGAGGGCTGCTGCGGGCGCTGTTCCGGGGGCTGCTGCTGCGCGGACGGCTCCATGGCCCGATCGTAGCGAAGCATGACAGTCAGGCCACTGTCTGCGGGGGTCCGGCGGCCGGAGACTGGCCGCGTGACCCAGACAGCCCCCGCCTCCACGGCCCTTCCGCCCGCCCCCCGTCCGGCGGGGCGCGTCCACCGCGCCTGGTTCGTCGCGGCCGTCGCCTTCGTGACGATCATCGGCGCCGCCGGCTTCGCCTCCCTGCCCGGACTGCTCATCGATCCGCTGCACACCGAGTTCGACTGGTCCCGCGGCACGATCGGCCTGGCCGTCTCCGTCAACATGGCCCTGTACGGGCTCACCGCCCCCTTCGCCGCCGCGCTGATGGACCGCTTCGGCATCCGCCGGGTCGTCGCGGTGGCCCTGCTCGTCATATCCGGCGGCTCGCTGGCCACCGTGTGGATGACCGCCTCCTGGCAACTGGTCCTGTTCTGGGGGGTGCTGGTGGGGCTGGGCAGCGGCTCGATGGCGCTCGCCTTCGCGGCGACGGTGACCCACCGCTGGTTCACCGCCCGGCGCGGGCTGGTCACCGGCGTCCTGACCGCGGCCGGGGCGTCCGGACAGCTGATCTTCCTGCCGTTGCTCGCCTGGCTGGTGGAGCACCACGGCTGGCGTCCGGCGGCGGTGACGGTCTCGGCGGCGGCGGTCGCCGTCGTCCCGTTCGTGTGGCTGCTGCTGCGCGACCATCCCGCGGACGTGGGCCTCGCGCCGTACGGCGGGGTGTACGCCGCCAAGCCCGCGCCCGTCCCGGGAGCCGCGCGCCGGGCCGTGGCGGTGCTGTTCAAGGCGGCGCGGACGGGCCCGTTCTGGCTGCTGGCCGGCACCTTCGCCATCTGCGGCGCCTCCACGAACGGCCTGGTGCGGACCCACTTCGTACCGGCGGCACACGACCACGGGATGCCGGTGACGGCAGCGGCCGGGCTGCTCGCGGTGATCGGCGTGTTCGACGTGGTCGGCACGGTGGCCTCGGGCTGGTTCACGGACCGCTTCGAGGCCCGGCGGCTGCTGGCCGTCTACTACGCCCTGCGGGGGGTCTCGCTGCTGTTCCTGCCGATGCTGCTGGCCCCGTCCGTCCGCCCGCCGCTGATCTTCTTCATCGTCTTCTACGGCCTGGACTGGGTCGCGACCGTCCCGCCGACGATCGCACTGTGCCGGCAGCAGTACGGGGACGACGGCGCGATCGTCTTCGGCTGGGTGCTGGCCTCGCACCAGATCGGCGCGGCGGTGGTGGCCTTCCTCGGCGGCCTCGCGCGGGACGCCTTCGGCTCCTACGACGTGGTCTGGTACGCCTCCGGGGCGCTGTGCGCGGTGGCCGCCCTGATGGCGATGGTGATCCGCCGGACCCCCGCGCACCCCGCGCCGCCGCCGCCCGCGCCGGCCTGACCCCCTCGGCCGGGCCAGGAGCCGGGCCCCCCGGAGCCGGGGCGGGCGAACGGCCGCGCGGGGCCGGTCGGCATCAGCCGGCCGGGGGCGGCTTCCGCCCGCCGGGCCGGTCGGCGTCAGCCCGCCGGGGTGGTCGACTTCAGGGTGCCGTCCGGGCCGGCCAGCAGGACCGGGGTGTCCGGGCCGCCGAGGTCGCGTACGGCCGCCCGGTCGGCCGGGGCCGGGGAATCAGCCGTACTGACGACGGCGGCGGCCTCCAGGGACCGCGCCCCGCTGGCCACGGCCATCGCAACGGCGGTCTGCAGCGCGCTGAGCTTCAGGGAGTCGAGCTCCACCGTTCCGGCGACGTAGGTGCGGCCCGTCTCGTCGCGCACCGCCGCCCCCTCGGGCACGCCGTTGCGGGCCCTGGCACTGCGCGCCAGCGTGATGATCTTGCTGTCCTCGGGGTCGATCCCGGTGCTGTCGGTCATGGGCGGAAGCATAGGGAGCGTCCGGGCCACGCCGCACGACGACCCCGCCCGGACGCTTCCCCTCCCCTGCGGTGACCGCACGCCCGCACCCCCGGGCCGGTCCCGCGCACCCGTCCTACGGGCGGTCGAGGCGCAGTCGCTCCGCCTTCGGCAGGCCCGCCACCACGAGGTCGTACGAGTCCTCGACCAGCTCCCGCACCAGCGCGTCCGGCAGCCCGCCCGGCCCGCCCACCGTGACGGTGTTCCAGTGCCGCTTGTTCATGTGGTAGCCCGGCACGATCGCCGCGTGCTCCTCCCGGAGCCGCACCGCGAGCTCCGGTTCGCACTTGAGGTTCACCTTCAGCGGCTCCGCGTCCAGCGCGCTGAGGGCGAAGACCTTGCCCAGCACCTTGAAGACCGAGGTCTCCGGCGTGAAGGGGAACTCCTCCACCGCCGCGTTGAAACCCAGGCAGAGCGCGCGCAGCCGCGCCGGGGTCATTCGCCCTCCTCGCCTTCGCCGGCCGACGGGTCGACCGGCTCCACGAGTACCGTCACGATCTTGTTGCGCCGGCCCGCCGGGGACTCGGCGGTCAGCCGCAGCGGACGCCCGTCCGGCAGCTCCACCATCGCCGAGGCACCCGTGATCGGGACCCGGCCCAGCGCCTTGGCCAGCAGCCCGCCGACCGTCTCGACGTCCTCGTCGTCGAAGGCCTCGACCTTGAACAGCTCGCCGAGGTCGGTGATGTCCAGGCGGGCCGTGACGCGGTAGCGGTCGCCGCCCAGGTCCTCGACCGGCGGGAGCTCCCGGTCGTACTCGTCGGTGATCTCACCGACGATCTCCTCGAGGATGTCCTCGATGGTGACGATGCCGGCCGTGCCGCCGTACTCGTCGATGACGACCGCCACGTGGTTGCGCACCGACTGCATCTCGCGCAGCAGGTCGCCCGCGTTCTTGGTGTCGGGCACGAAGAGGGCCGGGCGCATGGCCGTCGAGACCAGGTCGGACTCCGCCTCGCGGCTGATGTGCGTCTTGCGGACCAGGTCCTTCAGGTAGACGATCCCGACGATGTCGTCCTCGTTCTCCCCGGTCACCGGGATGCGCGAGAAGCCGGACCGCAGCGCGAGCGTGGTCGCCTGACGGATCGTCTTGTAGCGCTCTATGCAGACCAGGTCGGTGCGCGGCACCATCACCTCGCGCACCAGGGTGTCGCCGAGCTCGAAGACCTGGTGCACCATCCGGCGCTCGTCGTCCTCGATCAGCGACTCCTTCTCCGCCAGATCCACCATCGCGCGCAGCTCGGCCTCGGAGGCGAACGGCCCCTTGCGGAAGCCCTTCCCGGGCGTGAGCGCGTTGCCGATGAGGATCAGCAGCTGCGGGATCGGCCCCATGACCCGGGCCAGCGGCACGAGGACGTACGCGGAGGCCGTCGCGGTGTTCAGGGGGTGCTGGCGGCCGATCGTGCGGGGGGAGACGCCCACCGCGACGAAGGAGACGAGCACCATGACGCCGATCGCGACCAGCAGCGCGGTCCAGTTGTCGCCGAACTCGTCGAGGCAGACGTACGTGACCAGTGCGCCCGCCGCCATCTCGCAGGTGACGCGGACGAGCAGCGCCACGTTGAGGTAGCGCGTCGGGTCGGAGGCCACCTGGGCCAGCTTGCCGCTGCCGCGGCGGCCCTCGCGCACGGCCTGCTCGGCGCGGAAGCTGGAGATCCGGGCGAGCCCGGACTCGGCGCAGGCCGCGAACCAGGCCACGACCACGAGCAGGACCGCGCCGGTGATCAGCTGGGGCGCGTTCACGAGACGGTCGGGGCCGGGGACGGGCCGGTGATGCCGCGCTCGGCGCGCCAGCCGTCGACGATGGCCGCCTGGAGGCCGAACATCTCGGCCTTCTCGTCCGGCTCCTCGTGGTCGTACCCGAGCAGGTGCAGCACCCCGTGGACGGTCAGGAGCTGGAGCTCCTCGTCCATGGAGTGCTGCGTCGCGGCTTCCTCGCCCTGCTTCTTGGCGACCTCGGGGCAGAGCACGATGTCACCGAGGAGTCCCTGCGGGGGCTCCTCCTCGTCCTTCGCCGGCGGACGGAGCTCGTCCATCGGGAACGACATGACGTCGGTGGGTCCGGGCAGGTCCATCCACTGGATGTGGAGCTGCTCCATCGCCCCCTCGTCGATCACGATGACGGAGAGCTCGGAGAGCGGGTGGATCCGCATCCGGGCGAGCGCGTAGCGGGCGATGTCGAGGATCGCCTGCTCGTCGACCTCGGTTCCGGACTCGTTGTTGACGTCGATCGACATGGTGCGCTGGGGTCTACTTCCGCTGATGGCCGCCCGGGGCCGGCCGGCTCTCGTCGTACTTCTCGTACGCGTCGACGATACGGCCGACCAGCTTGTGCCGGACGACATCCTCGGACGTGAGCCGCGAGAAGTGGACGTCCGGCACGCCCTCCAGGATGTCCTGGACCTGCCGCAGGCCGGACTTGGCCCCGCCGGGGAGGTCGACCTGCGTCACATCGCCGGTGACGACGATCTTCGAGTCGAAGCCGAGCCGGGTCAGGAACATCTTCATCTGCTCGGTGGTGGTGTTCTGCGCCTCGTCGAGGACGACGAACGCCTCATTGAGCGTGCGACCCCTCATGTATGCCAGCGGCGCCACCTCGATCGTGCCCGCGGCCATCAGGCGCGGGATCGAGTCGGGGTCGATCATGTCGTGCAGCGCGTCGTAGAGCGGGCGCAGGTACGGGTCGATCTTGTCGAAGAGGGTGCCCGGCAGGAAGCCGAGCCGCTCCCCCGCCTCGACGGCCGGCCGGGTCAGGATGATCCGGCTGACCTGCTTGGACTGGAGCGCCTGGACGGCCTTGGCCATGGCGAGGTAGGTCTTTCCGGTACCGGCGGGGCCGATGCCGAAGACGATCGTGTTCTTGTCGATCGCGTCGACGTACCGCTTCTGGTTCAGCGTCTTGGGGCGGATGGTGCGGCCGCGGCTGGAGAGGATGTTCTGGGTCAGCACCTCGGCGGGCGTCTCCTGCGGACCGCCGCCGTTGCCGCTGGCCTTGAGCATGCCGATCGACCGTTCCACTGCGTCCTCCGTCATCGGCTGCCCGGTGCGGAGCACCAGCATCATCTCGTCGAACAGGCGCTGGATCAGGGCGACTTCCGCCGCTTCGCCGACCGCGCTGACCTGATTGCCCCGCACATGGATGTCGGCCTTCGGAAAGGCCCTCTCGATCACGCGCAACAGGGCGTCGCCCGAGCCGAGCACCGTGACCATCGGATGGGTCGCGGGGACGGTGAAGTGGGCGCGCGCCTGGCCCGGCGCCGGGGTATGGGATGTCGGTGTCTGAGTCATGGGCCGGCACTGTGGCCTGCACATACCTCCCGCTGAGGGGCCGCGCCGATCGCCGACCTCGGACTACCAAGCCTACGTCGCCGCCGCACCTTCCCCGAGGGGTTTTAGGCCAGGTCCGCCGGGGGGCCGCCGTTGGGCGCCGGACCGGCCCCCGGCCCCCGGCCCGCGGACGGGGACGGCGCGGTTCGACGGGGGCCGGGGGCCGGGGGCCGGGTGCGGCGCCCGGCCGGGTGCGGCGCCCGGTCCGGTGCGGGGTGCCCGGCCCGCCCGTCGCCGTACCCCGCCCGGCAGGGCCTACGCGGAGTGGCGGAAGCCGATCGTCGGTACGGCCCGCCGCCGGGCCGCCGGGGTGGTGCCCGGCGGCATCAGCTCGTCCAGGAACGCGTACGGACCGCGCAGCTCCCGCGGCGCGGCGTGCCACCAGTGGGCCACCTCCGGCCAGCCCGGCGCCGACAGGGAGCCGCCGAACTCCTGGACCGACAGCGCCGCCGTCAGCCCCGCGAAGGCCAGCCGGTCCGCCAGCGGCCAGCCCGCCAGGGTCCCGGTGACGAAGCCCGCCACGTACACGTCGCCCGCGCCCGTCGGGTCGAGCGCGTCCACGGCGATCCCCGGGACCCGCGCCGTCTCCCCGGTACGGCCGTCCACCGCGTACGAACCCTCCGCGCCCATCGTCACCACCGCGATCGGCACCTTCTCGGCCAACGCCCGCGCCGCGGCGAGCGGACAGTCGGTCCGCGTGTACCGCATCGCCTCCCCCGCGTTCGGCAGGAAGGCCTCGCAGTGCTCCAGGTCGGCCAGTGCCCCCAGGTCCCAGCGGCCGCTCTCGTCCCACCCCACGTCGGCGAAGACCCGCGACCCGCGCCGCGCCGCCTCGGCGATCCACTCCTCACCGCGGCCGGGCCCCAGTGACGCGACGGCCGCGCGGGCCAGCGGCGGACACCGCGGGAACGGCCCGGGGCCCGAGGGGAGCGGTGCCTCGTGGCCGTGCGAGACCATCGTGCGCTCGCCCTCGTACGCCATCGAGACCGTGACCGGGCTGTGCCAGCCGGGGATCGTGCGCGACATCGACAGGTCGATGCCCTCGCCCTGCTCCAACGCGTCCCAGCAGTACTCGCCGTAGTGGTCGTCCCCGAAGGCGGCGGCCAGGGAGGTGCGCAGGCCGAGGCGGGCCAGGGCGGTGGCCATGTTGGCGACGCCGCCGGGGCTCGATCCCATGCCCCGCGCCCAGGACTCCGTGCCCCGCACCGGAGCCGAGTCGAGGCCGGTGAAGATGATGTCGAGGAAGACCGTTCCGGTCAGGAAGACGTCGCAGCCGGGTTCCTGGGGGTCGCGCAGCGGGCCGAGCGGGTCCACGGCGGCTGAGCGGCTGTCGATGCTGTCCCTACTGGTCACGGTGTACTCCCCGTTGCTCTTGGAGGGTCGTTTCTGCGCGCGGGTGTTCGGTGGAAAGCTGCCAGCTCTGCCCGCTCCGGACGGTACCAAAACCCAGTGTGGCGCAGATCACCACAGGAGCGCTCTTCTCCTCAACTCGGGCCGCTCGATAGACAGGGGCCCCGCTCATTCTGCGGCGGCTCCCCCGCACCACGAGGCCGCGGGCTTCCCCGGCATGGGGCTGGTCCTGGGCGGGCTGCTGCTGGCCGTGGCCGGGCCGATGGCCGCCGTGGCCCTGCACGCGGGCGGGCGCCCGCTGACCGCCGGGTCCGTCCGCCGGCGCGGCGGCGCCCCCGCCGCGGTCCTGGCGGCCGGTGCGGGCACCCCGTCGGGCGCGGTGCCGCGCGTGGGCGCCGTGGAGCTGGAGGTCGCGGAGATCCGGCTCCGCCGCGCCCCCCGCCGGACCCTGCTGCGCTCCCCGGCGGCCCGCCGTCCCCGCCAGCGGGCCTGACGGCGGTCCACGGCTCCGGCCCGCCCCGCCCGGGGGCGCACGCACCGCCGGGAAACCGCGCGGGAGCGACCGGTCCCGCCGGCTCCGGCACGAAAACCCGGCCCGGGAACCAACCGCAGCGCCCGGCCCCGCCGGGTCCACGGACCCCGCCGGGGCATCGGCACGGCAACCCGGCACGGGGAGCGGGCCCGAAGACCGGCACGACGGCGCCGGGCCCCGCCCCGCCCCGCCTACGGCCCCCGCCGACTCCGGCACGGCAACCCGGCACGGGAACCGGCACGACGGCGCCCGGCCCCGCCGGGGCTACGGACCCCGCCGGGGCATCGGCACCCGGGCCAGGTCCGCCGCCACCGTCAGCTCCCCTTCGAATCCCGCCGCCCTCGCCTGCCGCTCGAACTCCGAGGGGTCGGAGTACCGCTGCGAGAAGTGCGTGAGCACCAGGTGCCGCACGCCCGCCTCCCGTGCCACCCGCGCCGCCTGACCCGCGGTCAGGTGTCCGTGGTCGGTGGCCAGCCGGACGTCCTCGTCGAGGAAGGTCGACTCGATCACGAGCATGTCGCAGCCCGCGGCGAGCTCCGCCACCCCGTCGCACAGCCTGGTGTCCATGACGAAGGCGAACCGCTGGCCGGTCCTGGTCTCGCTGACCATGTCCAGGGTGGTCTCCCCGAGGCGCCCCTCCCGCTGGAGCCGCCCCACATCCGGTCCCTTGATCCCGTGCCGCGCGAGCAGCTCCGGCACCATCCGCCGGCCGTCCGGTTCGGTGAGCCGGTAGCCGAAGGACTCCACCGGATGCGAGAGCGGACGCGCCTCCAGCGTGTACGAGTCCTCCCGCGCCAGGACCCCGCCCCCGGCCACGGGCTCCTCGCGCAGCGCCACCGTCTCCCGGTAGGCCGTCGCGTACCGCAGCCGGTCGAAGAACTGCTGCCCGGACGCCGGGTAGTGCGCGGTCACCGGGTGCGGGACCCGGTCCAGGTTGATCCGCTGGATCACCCCGGCCAGCCCCAGGCTGTGGTCGCCGTGGAAGTGCGTGACGCAGATCCGGTTGATGTCGTGCGCGGCCACCCCGGCCCGGAGCATCTGGCGCTGGGTGCCCTCGCCCGGGTCGAAGAGGATGCCCTGCCCGTCCCAGCGCAGCAGGTAGCCGTTGTGGTTGCGGTGGCGGGTGGGCACCTGGCTGGCGGTGCCCAGCACCACGAACTCGCGTACGGACACGCTCTATCCGGGGGGCCACTCGAGGCCGCGGCCCCCGAGGACGTGCGCGTGCGCGTGGAAGACGGTCTGGCCGGCGCCGGCGCCGGTGTTGAAGACGATCCGGTAGCCCTGGCCGTCGACCTTCTCGTCGGCCGCGACCTGCCCGGCCTCGCGCAGCACGTCGGCGGCGATCCCCGGCTCGGCGGCGGCGAGCGAGGCCGCGTCCGGATAGTGCGCCTTGGGGATGACGAGCACGTGCGTCGGCGCCTTCGGGGTGATGTCCCGGAAGGCGAGGGTGGTCTCGGTCTCCCGGACCACGGTCGCCGGGACGTCCCCTGTGACGATCTTGCAGAACAGGCAGTCGGCCTGCGGTTCCCCGGCCATTGGTGCGCCTTTCGTGACGGTGATCGGTCCGGGCATCGTATCCAGCCCGGGTCCGTCCAGGACGAGCGGCCGCTGCCGAGGAGCCGCGGCCGCGCGAGCTATGGCCGCGCGAGCTACGGCTCGCGCAGACCGCGGCCCCCGCGGACTGCCGCCCGCCCGCGCGACCCGAGCGTCAGGACCAGCGCCCCGTGCGCGCGAGCAGGACCGCCGTCGCCGCGGTGCCCGCCGTGGAGGTGCGCAGGACCGAGCGCCCCAGCCGGTACGGGTGGGCGCCAGCCGCGGCGAACGCCGCGAGCTCCTCCGGGGACACCCCGCCCTCCGGGCCGACCACCAGCACGACGGAGCCCGCCTCCGGGAGGGCCGCCGCGGCCAGGGCCTCGGAGGGGGTGTCGCGGTCCTCGTGGAGGACCATCGCCAGGTCGGCGTCGGCCAGCAGCCCCGCCACCTGCTTGGTGGACAGGGCCTCCGCCACCTCCGGGAAGCGGACCCGGCGCGACTGCTTGCCCGACTCGCGGGCCGTGGCCCGCCACTTGGCCAGCGACTTGGCGCCCCGGTCGCCGCGCCACTGCGTGATGCAGCGCGAGGCCTGCCACGGCACGATCGCGTCCACGCCCGTCTCGGTCATGGTCTCGACGGCCACCTCGCCGCGGTCGCCCTTGGGCAGGGCTTGGACCACGGTGATCCGGACGGCCGGCTCGGCTTCCTCGAAGACGCCGGACACGGTCACGACCAGCCGGTCCTTGCCCTCGGCCGCCTTCACCACGGCCTCGGCCCAGCGCCCCCGGCCGTCCGCGAGGACGACGGCCTCGCCCGGGTTCAGCCGCTTGACCGACACCGCGTGCCGGCCCTCCGGGCCGTCCAGGACGAACTCCGGCCCCGCGGGGACCTCTTCGACCACGAACACCGGGGCGGTCATGACGCACTCCTCATCTGCATGGCTTTCAACGTGCTCTGCGCCTCGGCCAGTTCGGCCGCCAGCACCTCCATCAGCTCCCCGGCCGGCAGCCTCCGCGCCAGCCGGTGGCCCTGGCCCGCCCACAGGGCCATGCCCTGCGGGTCCCCGGCCGCGGCGGCCGCCTTGCGCAGCCCCGAGGTCAGGTGGTGGACCTGCGGGTACGCGGCCGGGGCGTACGGTCCGTGCTCGCGCATGAACCGGTTGACCAGCCCCCGCGCGGGCCGCCCGGAGAACGCCCGGGTCAGCTCCGTCCGGACGAACAGCGGGTCCGTGAGCGCCTTCTTGTGCAGCGGGTGCGCGCCCGACTCCGGGCACGCCAGGAAGGCCGTCCCGAGCTGGGCCGCCACCGCGCCGGCCGTGAGCAGCGCCGCGATCTGCGAGCCGCGCATCAGGCCGCCCGCCGCGATGATCGGCAGGGCGACGGACTCCCGTACCTGGGCCACCAGCGCGAGCAGCCCGACGGACGCGGTGCCGTCGGCCTGCGGGTCGTCCCAGTGGGTGCCCTGATGCCCGCCGGCCTCCACGCCCTGGACGCAGAGCGCGTCGGCGCCCACCTCCTGCGCACTGCGGGCCTCGTCCACGGAGGTCACGGTGACCACCGTGTACGTACCGGCCTGGCGCAGGGCGGTGAGCGCGGCGCCGGACGGGCAGCCGAAGGTGAAGGAGACGACCGGCACCGGGTCTTCGAGGAGGATGGCGAGCTTGGCGTCGTAGCCGTCGTCGCAGGTGCCGATGATGTCGTCGTCGGCGAGGGAGACCCCGTACCAGTTCGCCTCGCCGGCCAGCTGTCCCCGGTAGGCCTCGACGGCGGCCGGGTCCACGTGCCCGGTCTGCGGCAGGAAGAGGTTGACGCCGAAGGGGCGCCGCGTGAGCGCGCGCACCTGCTTGATCTCCTGGTACATGCCGTCGGCGGTCTTGTATCCGCCGGCCAGGAAGCCCAGTCCGCCCGCCTCGCACACGGCCGCGGCGAGCGGCGGGCACGAAGCGCCGCCCGCCATGGGAGCCTGCACGATCGGATACGGGGAGAGACCGTTCGGTGCGGTGGACATGGACTGCATCGTGCCATGTCCGGCTCATCGCACCGAATCACGGCATTCGCCTGGCATAGTCCGCTTCCCGGCCGGCCCGGGAGGATGCGGCGAGCCCGGCCGGGGTCGTCCCCGGCCGGGCTCGTACGCAGGTCGCGGGCGCGTCAGCGGCCGTTGAAGGCGTCCTTCAGCCGGCTGAAGAGACCCTGCTGCCCGGGCGCGAACTGTCCCGTCGGCCGCTCCTCGCCGCGCAGCTTGGCCAGCTGGCGCAGCAGCTCCTCCTGCTGGGCGTCGAGCTTGCTCGGGGTGGTGACCTCGACGTGCACGATCAGGTCGCCGCGCCCGCCGCCGCGCAGGTGCGTGACGCCGCGCCCGTGCAGCGGGATCGCCTGGCCGGACTGGGTGCCGGGCCGGATGTCGATCTCCTCCAGGCCGTCCAGCGTCTCCAGCGGGCACTTGGTGCCCAGTGAGGCCGCCGTCATCGGGATGGTGACCGTGCAGTGCAGATCGTCCCCGCGGCGCTGGAACGTCGAGTGCGGCAGCTCGTGGATCTCCACGTACAGATCGCCGGCGGGACCGCCGCCGGGGCCGACCTCGCCCTCGCCCGCGAGCTGGATGCGGGTGCCGTTCTCGACGCCGGCCGGGATCTTGACCGTCAGGCTGCGACGGGAGCGGACCCGGCCGTCGCCCGCGCACTCGGGGCAGGGCGTCGGGACGACGGTGCCGAAGCCCTGGCACTGCGGGCAGGGGCGCGAGGTCATGACCTGGCCCAGGAAGGACCGGGTGACCTGCGAGACCTCACCGCGGCCGCGGCACATGTCACACGTCTGCGCCGAGGTGCCGGGTGCGGCGCCCTCGCCGGAGCAGGTGGTGCACACGACGGCCGTGTCGACCTGGATGTCCTTGGTCGTCCCGAAGGCCGCCTCGTCCAGCTCCAGGTCCAGGCGGATCATGGCGTCCTGGCCCCGGCGGGTCCGTGAGCGCGGGCCGCGCTGCTGGCTCTGGCCGAAGAAGGCGTCCATGATGTCGGAGAAGTTGCCGAAGCCACCCGCCCCGAAACCGCCCGCGCCGCCGCCGCCCGAGGAGGACAGCGGATCGCCGCCGAGGTCGTAGACCTGCTTCTTCTGCGGGTCCGAGAGCACCTCGTACGCCGCGTTGATCTCCTTGAAACGCTCTTGCGTCTTGGGATCGGGGTTCACATCCGGGTGCAGCTCGCGCGCAAGCCGCCGGAATGCCTTCTTGATCTCGTCCTGGGAGGCGTCGCGGCGCACGCCGAGAACGGCGTAGTAGTCCGTGGCCACTTACGACTCCGCCAGGATCTGTCCGACGTAACGTGCCACTGCGCGTACCGCTCCCATCGTTCCGGGGTAATCCATGCGGGTCGGTCCGACCACGCCGAGTTTGGCGACGGATTCGCCGCCCGAACCGTAACCGACCGAGACGACGGACGTGGAGTTCAGTCCCTCGTAGGCATTCTCATGCCCGATCCGTACGGCCATTCCCGACTCACTGGCCTCGCCCAGCAGCTTGAGGAGCACGACCTGCTCCTCCAGCGCCTCGAGCACCGGCCTGATCGTCAGGGGAAAATCGTGTCCGAAGCGGGTGAGATTGGCGGTTCCGCCGATCATCAGCCGCTCTTCGGCCTCCTCGACCAGGGTTTCGAGGAGCGTCGCGAGCACGGTGGAAACCGTGCCGCGGTCCTCCGCCTCGAAGGATTCGGGCAGGTCCTGGACGAGCGGGGGCACATCGGTGAAGCGGCGCCCGACGACGCGGCTGTTGAGCCGGGCCCGCAGGTCCGCGAGCGAGGTGTCCGCGAAAGGGGCCTGGCAGTCGATGAGCCGCTGCTCGACGCGCCCGGTGTCCGTGATCAGTACGAGCATCAGCCGGGCCGGGGCCAGCGACAGCAGCTCGACGTGGCGCACGGTGGAGCGCGTCAGCGAGGGGTACTGGACGACGGCGACCTGCCGGGTGAGCTGCGCGAGCAGCCGCACCGTGCGGCCGACCACGTCGTCGAGGTCCACGGCGCCGTCGAGGAAGTTCTGGATGGCCCGGCGCTCGGGGGTCGACAGCGGTTTGACCCCCGCCAGCCGGTCGACGAAGAGCCGGTAGCCCTTGTCCGTGGGGATGCGGCCGGCGCTGGTGTGGGGCTGGGCGATGTAGCCCTCCTCCTCCAGCACGGCCATGTCGTTGCGCACGGTGGCGGGCGAGACGCCGAGCCGGTGCCGCTCGGTCAGCGCCTTGGAGCCGACCGGCTCCTCCGTCCCGACGTAGTCCTGGACGATGGCGCGCAGGACTTCGAGTCTGCGTTCACTGAGCATCGCGCACACCTCCAGCTGTGGTCCGTTGCCGCGGTCGTTTGGCACTCTGGGAGTTCGAGTGCCAGAGATCCCCCGCTCAGTGTACGGCCGGGTGGTCAGACCCTGGCAAGGGCGGCCCGCCAAGGTAGCGTCGCCGCATGGACGTGCGTTGGGAAGAGGCGGGCTGGGAACGGCTGACCGGACGGACCGGACGGCGCCGCCTTCCGGTGTGGGACTGCACGGTGGGGCTGGTGGTGGGCGACGACGCGGTGCTCCTCGTCGACCCGGGCTCGTCCCTGCGGGAGGGCGCCCGGGTCCGCGCGGAGGCGGAGCGCCTGACGGGCCGGCGCGTGACCCATATCGCATTCACGCACGGTCATTTCGATCACGTGCTGGGTGCGGCCGCCTTCTCCGGGGCCGAGGTGTACGCGGCGGTCGGGCTGGACTCCGTACTGGACAACACCGGGCGCGAGCAGCTGCGGCAGTCCGCCGTGGGGCACGGTCTCGCGGAGGCGGAGGCGGCGCAGGCCGTGGAGGTGCTGGTGCTCCCCCGGCACCCGGTGTCCGGCGAGTGGACGCTGGAGCTGGGCGGGGTGCGGGTGCTGCTGGCCAATGTGGGACCGGGGCACACGGGGCACGACCTGGCGGTCTTCGTGCCGGGCGAGCGGGAGGTGGCCTTCTGCGGGGACCTGGTCGAGGAGTCCGGCGAGCCGCAGGCGGGCCGGGACGCCGTGCCGTCGCGCTGGCCCGAGGCACTGGACCGGGTGCTCGCCCTCGGCGGTGACGACGCCCTGTACGTGCCGGGTCACGGAGCGGTGGTCGACGCGGCGTTCGTCCGCGTGCAACGCGCCGCACTGGCCGTGCGTTTCGGCGTGTCGGGGGCGTGAGCGCCGCGGCTCTCCTAGTGTCGGCCGGATGCGCGAGTACTCCCCCGACCTGACCCCGCAGTGGAAGCGCCCCCGGGCCGTGCCGGAGGTGGCGGCCGAGCCCGACCTGGTGGTCGAGGTGGCCGGTACGGACTTCTGCGGTGCGGTGGTGGGCTGCGAGGCGGGCACGGTCACCCTGGAGGACCGCTTCGGCAAGCGCCGGGTGTTCCCCATGGAGCCCGCCGCCTTCCTGCTCGACGGCGCGGTGGTCACGCTGGTCCGCCCGGCCCGGGGCCCGGCGGCCCCCTCCCGTACGGCGTCCGGGTCGATCGCCGTGCCGGGGGCGCGCGCCCGGGTGGCGCGGGCGGGCCGGATCTACGTCGAGGGCCGGCACGACGCCGAGCTGGTGGAGCGGGTCTGGGGCGACGACCTGCGGATCGAGGGCGTGGTGGTGGAGTACCTGGAGGGCATCGACGACCTCCCGGCCGTCGTGGCGCAGTTCGGTCCGGCCCCGGACGCGCGGCTGGGCATCCTGGTGGACCACTTGGTGCCGGGGTCGAAGGAGTCCCGCATCGCGGCCTCGGTGACCTCCCCGCACGTCCTGATCGCGGGCCACCCGTACGTGGACGTCTGGCAGGCGGTGAAGCCGTCCGCGCTGGGCATCGGCGCCTGGCCGGTGGTGCCGCGCGGGCAGGACTGGAAGACGGGTGTCTGCCGGGCGCTGGGCTGGCCGGAGAACACCGGCGCCGCCTGGCAGCACATCCTGTCGCGGGTGACCTCGTACAAGGACCTCGAGCCGACGCTGCTGGGCCGCGTCGAGGAACTGATCGACTTCGTGACGGCCCCCTAGGCCCTGTCGTCCACGCCGGAACCGCGCCGCGGGGGCCCGGTCGGCCGACCGGGTCCCGCGCCGCGGGGCGCGGTCAGTCGACCAGGTCCCGCACCACGGCGTCGGCCAGGAGCCGCCCGCGCAGGGTGAGGACCGCGCTCCCGGCCTCGTACGGAACGGGCTCCAGCAGGCCGTCGGCCAGGGCGCGGCGGGACGCCGCCAGGCCCGCCGGGGCCAGCAGCGACAGCGGGCAGCCCTCCAGCAGCCGCAGCTCCAGCAGGATGCGCTCCACGCGCCGGTCCTCCGCCGAGAGCAGTTCGCGCCCGGCGCCCGGGGACCGGCCCCCGGCCAGGGCGGCGGCGTAGGCGCCGGGGTGCTTCACGTTCCACCAGCGGACCCCGCCGACGTGCGAGTGCGCTCCGGGCCCCGCTCCCCACCAGTCGGCCCCGCGCCAGTACAGCTCGTTGTGCAGGCAGCGCCCGGCCTCGGTGGTGGCCCAGTTCGACACCTCGTACCAGTGGTAGCCGGCCTGGGCCATGACCTCGTCGGCGATCAGGTACCGGTCGGCGTGGACGTCGTCGTCCGTCATCGGGACCTCACCGCGGCGGATCCGCCGGGCGAGCTGCGTCCCCTCCTCCACGATCAGCGCGTAGGCGCTGACGTGATCGGGGCCGGCTCCGATGGCCGCCGACAGGGACGCGCGCCAGTCGTCGTCGCTCTCGCCGGGGGTCCCGTAGATCAGGTCGAGGTTGACGTGCTCGAAGCCGGCCGCACGCGCCTCCGCGACGCAGGCCTCGGGGCGCCCGGGCGTGTGCGTGCGGTCGAGCACCTTCAGGACGTGCTGCCTGGCGCTCTGCATGCCGAAGGAGACCCGGTTGAAGCCGCCTGCGCGCAGCTCCGCGAGGTACTGCGGGTTCACCGACTCCGGGTTGGCCTCGGTGGTGATCTCGGCGTCCTCGGCCAGGCCGAACTCGTCCCGGACGGCGGCGAGCATCCGGACGAGGTCCGCGGCGGGGAGCAGGGTGGGGGTGCCGCCGCCCACGAACACGGTCCGCACCGCGCGGGGGTCGTCGCCGAGGACCTTGCGGGCGAGGCGGACCTCGTCGATCAGGGTGTCGGCGTAGTTCTCCCGGGAGGCGAGCACGCCGCCGGTACCCCGCAGCTCGGTGGCCGTGTAGGTGTTGAAGTCGCAGTATCCGCAGCGCGTGGCGCAGTACGGCACGTGCAGGTAGAAGCCGAGCGGCCGCTCGCCGGCGCCCGCCAGGGCGTGCGACGGCAGCGAGCCGTCTTCGGGCATGGGTTCACCGTCGGGCAGTGCGGAAGGCATGCCCCCATTGTCCCGCACCCGCCGCACCGCCCGGCCCCGCGTGCGTCCGGTCCCGGCTGCGTCACGTCGGGCCCCGCCGGCGTTCGGGGCGCGGGGTCCGGGACGGAGCCACGGCCGACGGCTCGCGGGCGACGCCCGGGGCCGCCGGGAAAGGCCGGGTCCGCGGGGCGGGCCACCGCCCCGCCCCGCACAGCCCGCGGCGGGCGCTACACCTCGCGGGAGCCCTCGTACATCTCCTCGATCAGGTGCTTGAACTCACGCTCGACCACCGGCCGCTTCAGCTTCAGGCTCGGCGTGAGGTCGCCGTGCTCCACGTCCAGGTCCCGGGGCAGCAGCCGGAACTTCTTGACCGTCTGCCAGCGCTGCAGGCCCTCGTTGAGGGTCTGGACGTACGTCTCGATCAGCCGCGTGGTCTCCGGAGCGGCCACGACCTCGGCGTACGTCTTGCCCTCCAGCCCGTTCTCGGCGGCCCAGCCCAGGATCGCCGGGCCGTCCAGCGCGATCAGCGCCGAGCAGAAGTTCCGGTCCGCGCCGTGCACCACGATGCTCGACACGTACGGGCAGATCGCCTTGAACTGCCCCTCGACCTCGGCGGGGGCGACGTACTTGCCGCCCGAGGTCTTGATCAGGTCCTTCTTGCGGTCGGTGATCCGCAGGTAGCCGTCGGCCGACAGCTCGCCGATGTCCCCGGTGTGCAGCCAGCCGTCCGCCTCCAGGACCTCGGCGGTCTTGTCCGGCAGCCCGTGGTAGCCCTCCATGATGCCGGGGCCGCGGAGCAGGATCTCGCCGTCGTCGGCGATCCGGACCTCGGTGCCGGGGAGCGGCTTGCCGACCGTGCCGGTGCGGTAGGCCTCGCCCGGGTTGACGAAGGAGGCGGCGCTGGACTCCGTGAGGCCGTAGCCCTCCAGGATGTGGATGCCCGCGCCGGCGAAGAAGTAGCCGATGTCGGGTGCCAGGGCGGCGGAGCCGGAGACGGCGGCGCGCAGCTTGCCCCCGAAGGCCTCGCGGAGCTTGGAGTAGACGAGCGCGTCGGCGATCTTGTGCTTGGTGGTGAGGCCGAAGGGAGCCGTGGCGTTGCCGGTGCGCCGGAAGTTGTCCTGCGTGACCTTGGCGTATTCGCGGGCCACGTCCACCGCCCACCGGAAGATCTTGTACTTGGCCCCGCCGCCGGCGCGGGCCTTGGCGGCGACCCCGTTGTAGACCTTCTCGAAGATGCGCGGGACGGCCGCCATGTAGGTCGGCTGCACGATCGGCAGGTTCTCGATGATCTTGTCGATGCGGCCGTCGACGGCGGTGACGTGCCCGACCTCGATCTGCCCGGAGGTGAGCACCTTGCCGAAGACGTGGGCGAGCGGCAGCCACAGGTACTGGACGTCGTCCTTGGTGATCAGGCCGGTCGCCACCGTCGCCTTGGCCATGTACGACCAGTTGTCGTGCGGCAGCCGTACGCCCTTGGGGCGGCCCGTGGTCCCGGAGGTGTAGATGAGGGTGGCGAGCTGGTCGGCGGTGATCGCCGCGATGCGCTCCCTGACCGCCTCGGGGTTCTTGGCGAGGTGCTCCGCACCGCGCCTCTCCAGCTCGGCGAGGGAGATCACCCAGTCTTCCGGGTCCCCCTCGACCGCCACGGCGTCGGCGGTCTCCACGACCACGACGTGCGCCAGTTCGGGCAGGTCGGCGCGGTGCGCGCGGGCCTTGGCCAGCTGCTTGGCGTCCTCGGCGATCAGCACCCGGCTCGCGGAGTCCGCGAGGATGTACGCCGACTCCTCCGCGTTGGTGCTCGGGTAGACCGTGGTGGTCGCGGCGCCGGCGCACATCACGCCGAGGTCGGCGAGGATCCACTCGACCCGGGTGTTGGAGGCGAGCGCGACGCGGTCCTCCGCCCGCAGGCCGAGGGTGATCAGGCCGGCGGCGATGGAGAAGACTCGCTCGGCCGCCTGGCCCCAGCTGAGCGACTTCCAGTCGTCGGGGGCGTCGGGGCCGGCGCCGGCCGCGGGCACGGGGAACCGGTATGCCTCCGCGTGGGGCGTGGCGGCGACGCGCTCAAGGAAGAGGGCCGCCACGGTGGGCGGACGGTTCTCGATCAAGGTCTGTGTGTCGCTCACGACATCCTCCGGACCGGTCCACGCGGCAGTGCGTGGGGGTGGGGCGCTTGGGGGGCGCTTGGGACTGGCGGGGTTTGAGGCGCGCCGGTTAGTGACTGGCGGGTAACCATCGAGCAGTGATCAGACTAGAGGCCGTCCGGCCGGTGCGTAAGGGCTCGCAAGCGGCCGGTTCATAACGAAAGGAGCCCCCACGCCTGCGCGTGGGGGCTCCGTTCCGTACCGGTCGCTACTTCTTCTTGCCGCTGGACTCGTCGCTGGACAGGACGGCGATGAAGGCCTCCTGCGGGACCTCGACCGAGCCGACCATCTTCATCCGCTTCTTGCCCTCCTTCTGCTTCTCCAGCAGCTTCCGCTTGCGGGAGATGTCACCGCCGTAGCACTTGGCGAGGACGTCCTTGCGGATGGCGCGGATCGTCTCGCGGGCGATGACGCGGGAGCCGATCGCGGCCTGGATCGGGATCTCGAAGGCCTGGCGCGGGATGAGCTCGCGCAGCTTGGCGACCAGGCGCACCCCGTAGGCGTAGGCCGCGTCCTTGTGCGTGACGGCGGAGAAGGCGTCCACCTTGTCGCCGTGCAGCAGGATGTCGACCTTGACCAGGCCGGAGGCCTGCTCGCCGGTGGGCTCGTAGTCCAGGGAGGCGTAACCGCGCGTCTTGGACTTCAGCTGGTCGAAGAAGTCGAAGACGATCTCCGCGAGCGGGAGGGTGTAGCGGATCTCGACCCGGTCCTCGGAGAGGTAGTCCATCCCGAGGAGGGTGCCGCGGCGCTGCTGGCAGAGTTCCATGATCGCGCCGATGAACTCGGAGGGCGCGAGCAGGGTGGCCCGTACGACCGGCTCGAACACGTCCGAGATCTTGCCCTCGGGGAACTCGCTCGGGTTGGTGACGGTGACCTCCTTGCCGTCCTCCAGGACGACGCGGTAGACCACGTTGGGCGCGGTGGCGATCAGGTCGAGGCCGAACTCGCGCTCCAGGCGCTCGCGCACCACGTCCAGGTGGAGCAGGCCGAGGAAGCCGACGCGGAAGCCGAAGCCCAGCGCCGCCGAGGTCTCCGGCTCGTAGACGAGCGCCGCGTCGTTGAGCTGGAGCTTGTCCAGGGCCTCGCGCAGGTCCGGGTACTCCGAGCCGTCGAGCGGGTACAGGCCCGAGAAGACCATGGGGCGCGGGTCCTTGTAGCCGCCGAGGGCCTCGGTCGCGCCGTTGTGCAGGCTGGTGATGGTGTCACCGACCTTGGACTGGCGGACGTCCTTCACGCCGGTGATGATGTAGCCCACCTCGCCGACGCCGATGCCGTCGGAGGGGGTCATCTCCGGGGAGGAGACACCGATCTCCAGCAGCTCGTGCGTGGCGCCCGTGGACATCATCCGGATGCGCTCGCGCTTGTTCAGCTGGCCGTCGACCACACGCACGTACGTCACGACGCCGCGGTACGAGTCGTAGACCGAGTCGAAGATCATCGCGCGGGCGGGGGCGTCCTTGACGCCGACCGGGGCCGGGACGGTGGCCACGATCTTGTCCAGCAGCGCGTCCACGCCCAGACCGGTCTTGGCGGAGACGCGCAGCACGTCCTCCGGCTGGCAGCCGACGAGGTTCGCGAGCTCCTCGGCGAACTTCTCCGGCTGGGCCGCCGGCAGGTCGATCTTGTTCAGGACCGGGACGATCGCGAGGTCCTTCTCCATCGCCAGGTACAGGTTGGCGAGGGTCTGCGCCTCGATGCCCTGGGCGGCGTCCACGAGGAGGACGGTGCCCTCGCACGCGGCGAGGGAGCGCGAGACCTCGTAGGTGAAGTCGACGTGCCCGGGGGTGTCGATCATGTTGAGGACGTGGGTGGTGCCCTTGTCCCCGCCCTCCGTGGGCGCCCAGGGCAGACGGACCGCCTGGGACTTGATCGTGATGCCGCGCTCACGCTCGATGTCCATGCGGTCGAGGTACTGGGCGCGCATCTGCCGCTGGTCCACCACACCGGTGAGCTGGAGCATCCGGTCGGCGAGGGTCGACTTGCCGTGGTCGATGTGCGCGATGATGCAGAAGTTGCGGATCAGCGCCGGGTCGGTACGGCTCGGCTCGGGCACGTGGCTGGGGATCGCGGGCACGCAGTGTCCTGATTCTCGGGTCGCAGTCGGAAGCGTTTGCGGAGCGTCGGTCTCAGCGGCAGTCCGGCTCCCGCCGCTCGCGGCGGGGTGACACGGATCTGTACGCAGACTCCCATGGTCCCATGGACGGGGCAGTGCGCTCGGTTTGGGCCGCCCGGAGCGTGCCTGGTAGCCTGAGCAGCTGTGTCTCGTCTGCCTTCTCCATCGGGGTCCCCCCGGGACGGAGTCTGCGGGAGGGGCGCAATCCGAAGAACAAAACTCTGAACCTGAAAAGGCTCTTTCGTGGCGAACATCAAGTCCCAGATCAAGCGGAACAAGACGAACGAGAAGGCGCGCCTGCGCAACAAGGCCGTCAAGTCCTCGCTCAAGACCGCGATCCGCAAGGCCCGCGAGGCCGTCGTCGCCGGTGACGCCGAGAAGGCCACCGCGGCTTCCCGTGACGCCGCCCGTGCGCTCGACAAGGCTGTCTCGAAGGGTGTCATCCACAAGAACGCCGCCGCCAACAAGAAGTCGGCGCTGGCCACCAAGGTTGCCTCCCTGCAGGGCTGAGCCCTCGATGTGAATCGCCGGTAAGGACCCAGCGGGCCCTCTCTCCCGCTCCGGACCGGCACCCCGCGCCGCACGCGGCCTGCGTTCGCCACGCGGGTGCGGCGCACACGAGCAGCGCACAGCGGTGCTCGGCAGAACTCGGCAGTACGACGAAGGCCCCGGCCTCCGCCCTCCCCAGGGCGGCGACCGGGGCCTTCGTCCTACCCGGGCGGGCTCCGCTCAGCGGGCGGATCGCTGCGGGCGGGCAGCGCGGGCCACCGCGACCACGGCCTTCTCCAGGGCGTACTCCGGGTCGTCGCCGCCGCCCTTGACACCCGCGTCGGCCGCGGCCACGGCGCGCAGGGCGTCGGAGACCCCGTCGGCCGACCAGCCCCGCATCTGCTGGCGGACCCGGTCGATCTTCCAGGGCGGCATCCCGAGGTCCCGGGCGAGGTCCCCGGGACGGGCCCCGCGCGGAGCCGAGGCCAGCTTGCCGATGGCCCGGACCGCCTGGGCCAGCGCGCTGGTGATCAGCACGGGGGCCACGCCGGTGGACAGGGACCAGCGCAGGGCTTCGAGGGCCTCCGCCGCGCGCCCCTCGACGGCCCGGTCGGCCACCGTGAAGCTGGAGGCCTCGGCCCGGCCCGTGTAGTACCGGCCGACCACGGCCTCGTCGATGGTGCCCTCGACGTCCGCGCACAACTGCGCGGCGGCGCTCGCCAGCTCCCGCAGATCGCTGCCGATCGCGTCCACCAGGGTCTGGCAGGCCTCGGGCGTGGCGGACCGGCCGAGCGTGCGGAACTCGCCCCGGACGAAGGACAGCCGGTCCGCGGCCTTGGTCATCTTCGGGCAGGCGACCTCGCGGGCCCCGGCCTTGCGCGCCGCGTCGAGCAGGCCCTTGCCCTTGACCCCGCCGGCGTGGAGCAGGACGACGGTGATCTCCTCGAAGGGCGAGGCGAGGTACGCCTTGACCTCCTTGACCGTGTCCGCGGACAGGTCCTGCGCGTTGCGCACGATCAGCACCTTGCGCTCGGAGAAGAGCGAGGGGCTCGTCAGCTCGGCCAGCGTGCCGGGCTGGAGCTGTTCCGGCGCGAGGTCGCGCACGTCCGTGTCGGCGTCCGCGGCGCGGGCGGCCACCACGACCTCCCGTACGGCGCGGTCGAGCAGCAGGTCCTCCTGCCCCACCGCGAGGGTGAGCGGGGCGAGGAGGTCGTCGGTGGAATTCTTCCTGGTGGCCATCGGCTCCAGCATCCCACGCCGCACCGACAGTCCCCGGCGCCGCGTGCCCGAGAATGGTCGCGTGAACGTGCGACATGTACTCGTCCTGCCCGACCGCGACACCGCCGAGGAGGTGGCTCAGGAGGCCGCCGACCGTTTCGGCCTGCCCGAGGAGCCGCAGCTGGTCCGCGACGCCCTGGCCGGCGAGGACGACGCCGAGGACGCCCAGTGGCTGGTGGTGGTCGAGGACCCGCGCGAACGCCTCGACCCCGCGGTGCTGGACGCCCTCGCCGCCGAGTACGAAGGCTGGCTGGAAGCCCCTTGACCTGGCGGGAGGCCCCCTGACCCCTTCCGCTCCCCGCCCCCGGCGGTCCGGGGAACGGGAGGCCGAGCGGGAGGGGCGCGGGGCAGTCGCGGAAGGGGCGCCGGCTCGTCAGGCCTTGTGGACGATCTGGACGTCCAGCGTCACGTCCACGTTCGAGCCGATCGCCGCGATCCCGTGCGCCAGCATCGACTGCCAGTTCAGCGTGAAGTCCTCGCGGTGCAGCTCGGCGGTGGCCCGGCAGGCGGCCCTCGGCTCCCCCTCCAGGCCCGTGCCCAACCCCAGGTACTGGGTGTCCAGGGTGACGGAGCGGCTGACGCCGTGCATGGTCAGGGCCCCGGCGACGGCCCAGCGGCTGCCGCTGCGGTGGATGAAGCGCTCGCTGTAGAACTCCACCGTGGGGAAGCGGGCCGCGTCCAGGAAGTCCGCGGACCTCAGGTGGTCGTCGCGCCTGCGCATGCCCGTGTCGATGCTCCCCGTGTCGATGATCACGTGCATGGAGGAGTCCTCCATGCGCTCGGCGATCCGCACCCCGCCGGCGAAGGTGGTGAACCGGCCGCGAATCCGGGCGAAGCCGATGTGGCGGGCCGAGAAGCCGATCGAGGAGTGCGTGGGGTCGAGCTCCCAGTGGCCGGGCTGGGGCAGCAGCGGCGGCTCCACCGCGTCGAGGACGATCTCCGCCGTGCCGGGCTGCGCCGGGTCCCCCACGAGCGTCGCCCCGTGGAACGGCGCGTACCCCTCGGCGGTGACCGAGAGCCGGTACTCCCCCTCCGGCACCGCCGCCGTGAACCCGCCGTACGGGTCGGTTTCCCCGCTGACGACGTGTCGGCCGATCGGGTCGGTCACCTCGAACGCGGCCAGCCGGACGGGCTGGTGGACCGTGTCGAGAACCCGACAGCTGAGCAGACGTGCCGTCGGCGGCAGCGTCAGTGTCGCGGAAGTGTGCGGACTGGAACTTCCGACCGTCTCGATCCCACGTCGGCGACCGAACATGGCTGATGCACCCCCGTGCTGTGTGGACTTGTACCGCTATGGCGAAGACGCATTCGATCATGCTGTCGGGTTGTGGGCAAACAGAACGGTCGCGCCCGGTATGCCCGCGCCGGTTCCGACGCCGGTTGGCCGGGAATGCCCGCAGGTGCGGACCCGCTCCGGTGACGGCGATCGAACCGTCGGTGTCGGTGCGCAGCACGGTCGCCCCCGACGCCCGTAGCTGCGTGAGCGTACCCGGTGCGGGGTGCCCGTAGCGGTTGTCCGCGCCGACCGGCACGATCGCGAACCGCGGCCGGACCCTGGCGAGCAGCTCGGGGGCCTGGTGCGCCGAGCCGTGGTGGGCGACCTTGAGGACGTCCACCGGGCCCAGGTCCGGATGCGCCCTCAAGAGGGCCTGCTGCGCCGGGGGTTCGAGGTCTCCCAGCAGGAGGATGGTCAGACCCGCTCCGCGCACCAGCAGGGCCACGCTCGCGTCGTTGGGCCCCTCGGGCGGCGGCCCCGCCGGCGGCCACAGCACCTGCCACTCCAGCGGCCCGGCCCGGCGCCGCTCCCCGGCCGACACCGGTACGACGGGCACCCCCGCGCCCGCCGCGGCCCGGCGGACGGAGTGCGCCTGTCCCGGCGGCTCTTCCAGGGTGGTGGTCTGAATCACACCCACGGACCGGCCCCGCAGGACTCCCGCCAGTCCGCCCACGTGGTCGGCGTGGAAGTGCGTCAGCAGGAGCAGCGGCACCCTGTGGACGCCCAGCGCGCGCAGGCACGCGTCCACCGGGCCGGGCTCCGGGCCGGTGTCCACGACCACGGCCTCGCCCGGCGCCAGGGCCAGTACGGCTGCGTCCCCCTGGCCCACGGCGCACTGGACGTGGCTCCAGCCGGGCGGCGGCCAGCCCGTGAGCGTACGGGTCGCCTGCGGCGGCCGCAGTACCGCGAAGAGCAGCAGCGCGGCCAGGACGGGGCAGAACCATCGCCGACGGCCGAGCCGTGCGCCGAGGCCGACAGCGGCCAGGGTGGCGGCGGCCAGCAGCACGCCGCCGGTGAGTCCGCCGGGCCAGGGCAGCTCCGCGCCCGGCAGCGCCGCCCCGCCCCGGGCCACGGCGGCGATCCACCCGGCCGGCACTCCCGCACATCGGGCCAGCAGCTCCGCGGCGGGCATCCACACCGGGGCCGCGGCGAGCGCCGCGAAGCCGAGGACGGTCGCCGGGCCCGCGGCGAGCTCGGCCAGCAGGTTGCACGGCACCGCCACGAGGCTGACCCGGGCCGCGAGGACGGCGACCACGGGGGCGCACACCGCCTGGGCGGCCGCGGCGGCCCCGAGCGCCTCGGCGAGCCGGGGCCCCACCCCGCGGTTCCGCAGCGCCCCGCTCCACCGCGGGGCGAGGGTCAGCAGAGCGCCGGTGGCCAGGACGGAGAGCAGGAAGCCGTAGCTGCGGGCCAGCCACGGGTCGTAGAGCACGAGCAGCAGCACGGCGGCGGCCAGGGCCGGGATCAGGGACCGGCGCCGCCCGGTGGCGAGGGCGGTCAGCGTGACCGCGCCGCAGGCCGCGGCCCGCAGCACGCTCGGCTCCGGCCGGCACACCACCACGAACGCCAGGGTCAGCGCCGCCCCGCCCAGGGCGGTCGCCCGCAGCGACAGCCCGAGGACGGGCGCGAGCCCACGGCGCTCGGCGCGTTGCGCGCGGGACGGCGGCCCGATGAGCAGGAACAGCACCACGGTCAGGTTGGACCCGGAGACGGCCAGCAGGTGCAGCAGGTCGGTGGCGCGGAACGCCTCGTGCAGATCGGGCGGCACCCTGGAGGTGTCCCCGACGACCAGGCCGGGCAGCAGGGCCCTGGCGTCCGGGGCGAGCCCCTCGGTGGCCCGGCGCAGCCCGGCGCGCAGCCGGCCCGCGATCCGCTGGACGGCGTCGGGGCCGCCGGTCACCCGGGGCGGGGCGTTCCCGGCCGGGCGCAGCAGCGCCACGGCCCGTTCCCCGCTCCGGGCCGGGGACAGCCGGCCGACCACCTCGATCCGGGTCGAGGGCAGCAGCCCGGCCCAGCCCCGGTGTCCCGCCAGCACCCGCACCGGTGTCCGGACCCGGTGGCGCGCTCCGTCGGGCCCGGTCACCCGGGTCACGACCGCGTCCAGTGCCACCAGGGGCGGCCCGTTCCCGGTGCGGGGGACCCGGGGGTCGGAGCCGACGGTGATCTCGGCGAGGACGCGGGTGTGCCCGTGCGCGAGCCCCACGACCGGGCCGGCCCGCGCCTCGGCCCGCTGAAGCCCCGCCACACCCGCCCCCGCGGCCGCGCACAGCAGGGCGGCCGCGGCCGCGGCGGCGAGCCGCCACCGCGCTCCCGGTAGCCGGCACCCGGCCAGGAGCAGCAGCCCGGCGCCGGCGACCCCCAGGCCCGCCCCGACGGCGGTCCAGGCGCCGGGGACGTCCAGGGCGAGGGCGGCCGCCCCCCAGGCCGCCAGGGCCGGGACGGCGAGCCGCAGGTCCACCGGCCCCGGTCCCTCTGGGCGGTTCACGGCCGCACCAGCGGGCGCAGGTCGGCGAAGCGGCGCTCGCCGATGCCGTTGACCTGGCGGAGCTCCTCCACGGAGCGGAAGCCGCCCCGGGCGGTGCGGAAGTCCACGATGTGCCGCGCCAGTACCGGGCCGACCCCCGGCAGCCCGTCCAACTGCTCCACGGTGGCGGACCCGAGGCTGAGCGGGCCGGGGCCTGGCCCGGCCCCGCCCGGCGGCGGCTGCGCCTGGGGCGGTACGGGAACGCCCACCAGTACCTGCTCGCCGTCCACCAGCACCCGGGCGCGGTTGAGCCCGGTGGTGTCCGCCCCCGGCCGCACTCCCCCGGCGGCGGCCAGCGCGTCCTCCACCCGCGACCCGGCGGGCAGCCTCCGCACACCCGGCTCCCGTACCTTGCCGCCGACATCGACGACGATCCGGGCACCCCCCGGCCCGGTGGCGCCGGGTCCGGGGGAGGACAGGGCAGCGGAGGACAGGGGGGTCAGGGACCGGCCGGTCCCGGCCTCGGCGGCCGCACCCACCGCGTGAGCCGCCGCCGGGACCGGCGCGGAAGCGGGCGCGATCACCGCGGGGGCCGTCACCGGCTGCGGACCGGCCGACCGGTACTGCTGCACGGCGAAGCCGACAGCCACGGCGAGCACCACGGCGACGGCGCCCACCGTGCGCGGCTCCACCGCACAGCGGACCTGGAGCCACACCGGCAGCCGCTCCCGCACCGCCGACCTCAGGGCGCCCGCGACGGGCCGCCCGACCTCCCCGTCGGGCTGCGACGCCGCCCCCGGCCCGAGCCCCGGCGCACGGTCGGCCCCCGCATCCTCGCGCGGCAGCGGCGCCGGCTCCGCACGGGGCCGCGTGAGCGCGCCGGCCCCCGGCCCGAGCCCCGCCGCACGGTCGGCCCCCGCGCCGTCCTGCGGCGGCGGCGCCGGCTCCGCACCGGGCCGCGGGCGGGCCCGCGTGAGCGCGCCGGGCCTTCGCACGGGCGGCGCCGGCTCCGCCCCGGGCGGCGCCTGCGGGCCCGCCCCGGGCGGGCTGCTGCTGCCGAGCAGCGCTTCGGCCCGGCGCCGCACCGCCCCCGGGTCGGGGCCCGGGCGGGCCGCACGGCGGCCGAGGCCACCACGGTGCCGCATCCGGCCGTCGGAGCGGCGGGGACGGCCCGGCCCGCTGGTGGCAGCGGAGGGAAGAGGGGTCTGCGTACGGGTTCGCGGTCGCGTTCGGAGAGTCATGACACGACCGTAGGGGCCCGCCCCCACGACCGTTCGGACGCTTCAATTCCGGTGGAAGAAAGCCCTCTTGTGGATAACCTTGCCACTCGTTCCGGTGATCAGCGGGGTGAGACGACGGCCGCCAACAACCCCGGCCCGGTGTGTGCCCCGATCACCGCGCCGACCTCGCTGACGTGCAGCTCGACCAGGCCCGGGATGCGCTCGCGCAGCCGCTGCGCGAGCCTCTCGGCCCGCTCGGGGGCAGCCAGGTGGTGCACCGCCACGTCGACGTCGGCCGATCCGGCCCGTTCGACGGCCAGCTCCTCCAGGCGGGCGATGGCCTTGGAGGCCGTACGCACCTTCTCCAGCATCTCGATCCGCCCGCCGTCCAGCGTCAGCAGCGGCTTCACCGAGAGCGCCGAGCCGAGCAGGGCCTGCGCGGCCCCGATCCGGCCGCCGCGGCGCAGGTAGTCGAGGGTGTCGACGTAGAAGTACGCCGACATGTCCGCCGCCCGCTTCTCCGCTGCGGCCACGGCCTCGTCCAGGGACCCGCCCGCCTCGGCCGCCTCGGCGGCGGCGAGGGCGCAGAAGCCGAGCGCCATCGCGACCATGCCGGTGTCGACGACCCGGACCGGCACGGGGGCGGTGCGGGCGGCGACCACGGCGGAGTCGTAGGTCCCGGAGAACTCCGCGGACAGGTGCAGGCTGACGATGCCGGTCGCACCGGCCTCCGCGGCCGCGCGGTAGGCCCGGACGAACTCCTCCGGCCCGGGGCGCGAGGTGGTGACCGACCGCCGCTTCTGGAGCGCCAGCGCGAGGCTGCGCGCTGAGATCTCGGTGCCCTCCTCCAGTGCCTCGTCGCCGAGCACCACGGTAAGCGGGACGGAGGTGATTCCGTGCCGCGCCATGGCCGAGGGGGGCAGGTAGGCCGTGGAATCGGTGACGATGGCGACATGGCGGGACATGAGCCGGAGGTTACCGCCCGTGGGCGCTGCGCGGCAGCCCGGGCCCCGGCTCGGCTCCTCGCTCAGGCCCCGGCTGGGGTCCCGACGGCAGTCCGCCCTCCCGCCGCGGGCTCAGGTCGTGCTCTCCGGCCGACGCGTCTTCTGCCACGGGTGGGGCGTCGCCGGAGCGGCCGGGTCCAGGGCCGCGCGCCCCGCCTCGGAGCCCCGCCCGCCAGCGGTCGGCCCCGCGCCCCGGGCGGTCGGGCCGGGGCTCTGCGCCGCCGGCCCCTTGGCCTGCGCGGCGTCCCACGCCGCGGCCGCCGCGGCCAGCTCGTCCACGGATTCGCGCGACCAGTCCCGCAGGGCGCCCGACTCCATCTCGATCTCCGCCGACAGCAACGTCAGGTCGTCGGCGGCGAAGCGGCGGGCCCGGTCACGCACCGCCCACCGCAGCGAGTCCGCGGCCTGCGTGATCCGCGCCGCGCGCTCCCGCAGGTCGGGCAGGCCGTCGGCGATCCGCTTGCGGTCCGGCTCCTGCTCCAGCCGCTTGAGCTCGTCGTCCAACTCGTGCCCGTGCGCGCTCAGCCGCTCGAAGAGGCTGATCGACTCCTTCAACGAGGCGTCCGCCTGGACCCCCTGGTACAGCGCCTGCTGCGTGGAGCGCATCGACGTCCGCAGGTCGAGCCGCAGCTGCGCCAGCGCGCCGCTCACCCCGACCTGCCCCAGGCTCTTCGCCCGCAGCGTCGTGTCCTCGACCGTCCGCCGGGCCTGTGTGATCGTCCGGTCCACACCGCGCTTCGCGGCCCCCACCACCTTGGCGGTCACGTAGACGCCCAGGCCCAGGAAGGCGAAAAGCACCACCAGCGCGAAGATGATCAACGCGGCGTCCATGAGGTTCCTCTCCCCGGCCCATTCGGTCTCCTCCACCGTAAACGCCACGGGCAGGCCAGGGGTTCCCATCGAACCCCCAACCTGCCCGTACGGGAATACCCCTAGACCGTGGCGCGGCCCGGTCAGATCACAGTCAGTCCCGGTCAGTCCGTTTCAGATGACGATGTTCACCAGCTTCGGCGCGCGCACGATCACCTTGCGGACCTCCGCTCCACCCAGCGCCGCGACGACGCCGGCATCGGTGACCGCCAGCTTCTCCAGATCGGCCTCGGAGATCGTCGGCGGCACCTCCAGCCGGGCCTTGACCTTGCCCTTGACCTGCACGACACACGTCACGGTCTCGTCCACCACGTACGCCGGGTCCGCGACCGGGAAGTCCTGGTGGACCACCGAGTCGGTGTGGCCCAGCCGGTGCCACAGCTCCTCCGCGATGTGCGGCGCCAGCGGGGCGATCAGCAGCACCAGCTGCTCCGCGACCGGGCGCTCCAGCGGGCGGCCCGCCTTCGTCAGCGCGTTGTTCAGCTCGGTGATCTTCGCGATGGCGGTGTTGAAGCGCAGGGCGGCGAGGTCCGCGCCGGCCCCGTCGATCGCCTTGTGCAGCGCGCGCAGGGTGTCCTCGGCGGGCTCGGCGTCGACGACCGTCACCGCGCCCGTCTCCTCGTCGACGATGTTGCGCCACAGCCGCTGCAGCAGCCGGTACTGGCCGACGACGGCTCGGGTGTCCCACGGACGCGAGACGTCGAGGGGGCCCATCGCCATCTCGTACAGGCGCAGGGTGTCCGCGCCGTACTCCTCGCAGATCTCGTCCGGGGTGACGGCGTTCTTCAGGGACTTGCCCATCTTGCCCAGCTCGCGCTTGACCGGCTCGCCCTCGAAGTAGAACCTGCCGTCCCGCTCCTCGACGTCGGTGGCCGAGACCGGGAAGCCGCGCTCGTCGCGGTAGACGAACGCCTGGATCATGCCCTGGTTGTACAGCTTGTGGAACGGCTCCACCGAGGAGACGTGGCCCAGGTCGAAGAGCACCTTCGACCAGAACCGCGCGTACAGCAGGTGCAGCACCGCGTGCTCGGCGCCGCCCACGTACAGGTCGACGCCGCCGTGCGGCTGCCCCTCGCGCGGCCCCATCCAGTACTGCTCGATCTCCGGGTCCACCAGCGCCGACGCGTTGTGCGGGTCCAGGTAGCGCAGCTCGTACCAGCAGGAGCCGGCCCAGTTCGGCATGGTGTTCGTCTCGCGCCGGTAGCGCTTGACGCCCTCGCCGCGGCCCAGGTCCAGCTCGACCTCGACCCAGTCCGCCTTGCGCGACAGCGGGGTCTCCGGCAGCGACAGCGCGTCGTCCGGCTCGAAGGTGCGCGGCGAGTAGTCCTCGACCTCCGGCAGCTCCAGCGGCAGCATCGACTCGGGCAGCGGGTGGGCGACGCCGTCCTCGTCGTAGACGATCGGGAAGGGCTCGCCCCAGTACCGCTGGCGGCTGAACAGCCAGTCGCGCAGGCGGAAGTTGACGGTGCCCTCGCCGATGCCGCGCTCGGCCAGCCACTCGGTGATCAGCGCCTTGGCCTCGACCACGCCCAGACCGTCGAGCGCGATGCCGTCGCCCGTCGAGTCGACCAGCTTCGCGTCGTACGAACTGAACGCGTCGTCCCACTCCGCGGGGTCGGTGCCGCGCCCGTCCGAGGGCTGCACGACGCAGCGCATCGGCAGCTCGAAGGCGCGCGCGAAGGCGAAGTCGCGGCTGTCGTGCGCCGGGACGGCCATGATCGCGCCGGTGCCGTAGCCCATCAGCACGTAGTCGGCGATGAAGACGGGGACCTGCGCGCCGCTGACCGGGTTCGTCGCGTACGCGCCGGTGAAGACGCCGGTCTTCTCCTTGGCGTCCGCCTGCCGCTCGACGTCCGACTTCGACGCGGCCTGCTTGCGGTAGGCGTTCACGGCCTCGGCCGGGGTGGCGTGGCCGCCGGTCCACACGGGGTGGGTGCCTTCGGGCCAGGCGGCCGGGACGATGGCGGAGACCAGCTCGTGCTCGGGCGCGAGCACCATGTAGGTGGCGCCGAACAGCGTGTCCTGGCGGGTGGTGAAGACGGTGATCGCGCCGGCGCCGTCGACCGGGAAGTCGACGCGCGCACCCTCGCTGCGGCCGATCCAGTTCCGCTGCTGCAGCTTGATGGCCTCGGGCCAGTCCAGCGCGTCCAGGTCGTCCAGCAGCCGGTCGGCGTATGCGGTGATGCGCATGTTCCACTGGCTCAGCTTGGCCTTGAACACCGGGAAGTTGCCGCGCTCGGACCGGCCGTCCGCGGTGACCTCCTCGTTGGCCAGTACGGTGCCCAGCCCCGGGCACCAGTTCACCGGCGCGTCCGAGGAGTACGCCAGCCGGAAGTTGTTCAGCACATCGGCCCGCTCGCCCGCGCTCAGAGCCGCCCAGTCGCGGCCGCCCGGGACTTCACGGGAGCCGTCCTCGAAGGCGGCGACCAGCTCGGCGATCGGCCGGGCCTTGGCGGCCCCCGCGTCGTACCAGGAGTTGTAGATCTGCAGGAAGATCCACTGCGTCCACTTGTAGTAGTCCGGGTCGATCGTCGCGAAGGAACGGCGCTTGTCGTGGCCCAGCCCCAGTCGGCGCAGCTGGACCTTCATGTTCTCGATGTTCGCCTCGGTCGACACCCTCGGGTGCGTGCCGGTCTGGACGGCGTACTGCTCGGCCGGCAGGCCGAAGGCGTCGAAGCCCAGGGTGTGCAGGACGTTGTGCCCGGTCATCCGCTGGTGGCGGGCGAAGACATCGGTGGCGATGTACCCGAGCGGGTGGCCCACGTGCAGCCCCGCGCCGGACGGGTACGGGAACATGTCCATGATGAACTTCTTGGGCTTGGCGACGACCGCGGGGTCCCCCGCCAGGTCACCGGTCGGGTTCGGGGCCTCGTAGGTGCCCTGCTCGTCCCAGACGTCCTGCCAGCGTGCCTCGATGTCGGCGGCCATGGCAGCCGTGTAGCGGTGCGCCTCGGCCGCCTCGGGGGCCGGGGTGTTCGTCTCGCTCATGATTCTGAAGCTCCATCGATCGTCTCTGCCGTCTCTGCCTGCCCAAACGAAAAAACCCCTCGCACAGGAGGGGACGCCGCGCCGATGCCGACCGTCTCGAAGGGGTCGGTACTGATCAGCGCGGCTCGGTAAGCAGAAGGCGTACGGCACGCATGGCGTCAGGGTACCGCAGCGCCCCCGGCACCCGCTCGGACCGACCGCCTGCCGGACCGCGGGGCCGGTACGACGAGAAGCGGGGCCCCCCAACCCCGGGGGCCGGGGGGTGGCGTTGGGGGGAAGGGGAATTTTAAACCATAACACCAGGAAGACCAGCAAGCGCGCAAACA
>NZ_JBHXSC010000053.1:0-50959 GCF_042716505.1 Streptomyces sp. NPDC058674 | reverse complement strand
GGAACACCTCGGTGCGCAACACCCCCGCGCGGACCCCCACCGCGCCGGCCGCCGCCCGGCCGGGCGCTGCGGCGCGGGCCCCCGCGGCGCCGGCCACCGCCGGGCCGGCCACCGCCCGGCCGGGCGCTGCCGGGTCGGCCACCACCGCGCCCGCCACCGCCCGGCCGGCCACCGCCGCGCCGGCCACGGCCGCGCCGACCACCGCCGCCCGCCCAGGCACTCCCGTGGCAGCGACCGCCGCGCCGGACGAGACCGCCCCGGCCACGACCGCGCCGGTCACCCCCAGCCCGGACGCCACCCGGCCCGACACGACCTCACCGGACACCGCCCCGCCCGGCCCGGCCGGCGCCGCTCAGGCCCCCGGCTCCGCCGGCGCCTCCCCCGCCCCCGCCCCTACGCCGGGCTCCCCGGCCCCGGCTCCCCTCGCGGACGCCTTCGCCGGGCCCACCCTGGAGCGGGTGCTGGGCTACCTCACGGACCCCGCGGGCGACTGCGCGGCCGGCGAGGCCCTGGCCGGCCGGCTCAGCGGCGACCTGGCCCGCGAGGAGCAGGCCGCCGGCCCGGCCGCCGGAGCCGGGAAGGCGCAGGCGCACGGCGCCGACGCCGTGCCGCTGTTCCCGCTCCAGCCCCCCCGCAGCGGCCGGGACCTGCTGGCCGACCACGTGACCGCGATGGTGTGCTGCGCGGCCGTGGACTCGGCCGGCGCCGCCCCGGGCATGGACTGGCTCGACGGGCCGGTCCTGCTGGTCGGCGGCGCCCGCCGCTCCGACCTGGCGCCGCGCGTGCTGTCCCTGGTCGAGGACGGCGACCCCGAGCCCCTGCGGGACTGGCTCGCGGACCTCGGCGTCCGCCCGGAGAAGCCGGTCCGGCTCGTCTGACGCCGCGGCCGACCCCGAGCCCCCGCGGGGCGACGGCTCGTACAGGCAAACGGACGGCAGTGTTCCGGTCACGTCAATTCGCGACGAACGGTGACGGACTGCGTGCGTTATGTGATGTGCTGGGACCGGTCGCGGCCCGGTGACCTGAAACGGTGACCGGAAAGAGTGCCGCGCACCGACTCGACGGATGCCTGTTCGGGGGAGCGAGGGAGGGGAGCGGTCATGGGTGCGGACCAGATCCGGCGCTGGGAGTCAGGTGCGCTCGCGCACGCGGTGAACGACCCCTTCGGGCAGGGCCCCCTGCCCTGGTTCCGGGGCAGCGAGCTCTACTTCGACGACACCGGACACGTGGTGCCCTGGTACGTGGACCCGGCCGCCGCGGGCGCCGGCGCCGGCCTGATCCCCCGCGCCCGCGGCAACGGCGGCCCGCTCACCGCCGACGACGTGCGCCGCCAGATCAAGGGATTCACCTCCTCCGGCGCCGTCACCCCCGGCGAGGCCATCGACTTCCACATCACCGTCGACCCGCCCCAGCAGTTCTCCGTGGACGTGTACCGGATCGGCCACTACGGCGGCGACGGGGCCTCGAAGATCACCACCAGCCCCCGCCTCTCCGGCATCGTCCAACCGGCCCCCCTGGCCGCGGACCGCACCGTCTCCTGCCACCACTGGTGGATGTCCTGGCGGCTGCAGGTGCCCAGCTACTGGAGCGTCGGCGCGTACGTCGCCGTCCTCACCACGGCCGACGGCTACCGCTCGCACATCCCCTTCACGGTCCGCGACGACCATCCCGCCGACCTCCTCCTGCTGCTCCCCGACATCACCTGGCAGGCCTACAACCTCTACCCGGAGGACGGCCGCACCGGCGCCAGCCTCTACCACGCGTGGGACGAGCAGGGGCGGCTGCTCGGCGAGCGCGACGCCGCCACCACCGTCTCCTTCGACCGCCCCTACGCGGGCGCCGGCCTGCCCCTGCACGTCGGCCACGCCTACGACTTCATCCGCTGGGCCGAGCGCTACGGCTACGACCTCGCCTACGCCGACGCCCGCGACCTGCACGCCGGCCGCGTCGACCCCACCCGCTACCGCGGCCTGGTCTTCCCCGGCCACGACGAGTACTGGTCGGCCCCGATGCGCCGCACCGCCGAGCGCGCCCGCGACCACGGCACCTCGCTCGTCTTCCTCTCCGCCAACACCATGTACTGGCAGGTCGAGCTGGGCCCCTCCCCCTCCGGGGTGGACGACCGGCTCCTCACCTGCCGAAAACGCCGCGGCCCCGGCCGCTCCAGCCTGTGGCGCGAGGTCGACCGCCCCGAGCAGCAGCTGCTCGGCATCCAGTACGCGGGGCGCGTCCCCGAGCCCGAGCCGCTGATCGTGCGCAACGCCACGCACTGGCTCTGGGACTCCACCGGCGCCGGCGAGAACGACGAACTCCCCGGCCTCGTCGCGGGCGAGGCGGACCGCTACTTCCCGCGCACCCAGCTCCCCGAGCACGCGGACCGCATCCTGCTCGCGCACTCCCCGTACCTCGACGGCGAGGGCCACCGCCGCCACCAGGAGACCTCGCTCTACCGGGCCCCCAGCGGCGCGCTGGTCTTCGCCTCCGGCACCTTCGCCTGGTCCCCGGCGCTCGACCGGCCCGGCCACGTCGACGAGCGCGTCCAGCGCGCCACGGCCAATCTCCTCGACCGGATCTGCAAGCGCGACTGAACGCGGCGCGCGCGGCGGCGGGTCGGCACCCCCCCCTGAGCGGGGCACGCGGCCCGGTGCGGGAGAATGGGTTCGCGCTCGTACAGAACCACAGGGAGACCCCGTGTCCGGATTCGTCGAAAAGCCCGAGCCGGTCCAGGTGCCCGGCCTCGTCCACCTCCACACCGGCAAGGTCCGCGACCTCTACCGCGACGGGGACGGCCGGCTGGTCATGGTCGCCAGCGACCGGATCTCCGCATTCGACTGGGTGCTGCCCACCGAGATCCCGGACAAGGGCCGCGTCCTGACGCAGCTCTCGCTCTGGTGGTTCGACCAGCTCGCCGACCTGGTCCCGAACCACGTGATCAGCACCGAACTGCCGGCCGGCGCCCCCGCGGACTGGGCCGGCCGCACGCTGGTCTGCCGGAACCTCGACATGGTCCCCGTCGAGTGCGTGGCCCGCGGCTACCTCACCGGCTCCGGCCTCGCCGAGTACGAGAAGACCCGGACGGTCTGCGGACTCGGCCTGCCCGAGGGCCTGGTGGACGGCTCCGAACTGCCCGGCCCGATCTTCACCCCGGCCGCCAAGGCCGAGGTCGGCGAACACGACGAGAACGTCTCCTACGAGGAGGTCGCGCGCTCCGCCGGCCCCGAGACGGCCGCCCTGCTGCGCCAGGCCACCCTCGCCGTGTACACCCGCGCCCGGAACATCGCCCGCAAGCGCGGCATCATCCTCGCGGACACCAAGTTCGAGTTCGGCTTCGACGGGGACGGCACGCTGGTCGCCGCCGACGAGGTCCTCACCCCGGACTCCTCCCGCTTCTGGCCGGCCGACCAGTGGGAGCCGGGCCGCACCCAGCCCTCCTTCGACAAGCAGTTCGTCCGCAACTGGCTGGCCTCCCCGGCCTCCGGCTGGGACCCGAAGGGCGAACTCCCGCCGCCCGCGCTGCCGCAGGAGGTCGTCGAGCAGACCCGGGCGAAGTACGTCGAGGCCTACGAGCGGCTCACCGGCCTGTCGTGGACCGCGACCACCGGGACCTGAGACACGAAGAAGCCCCCGGCCGAAGGCCGGGGGCTTCCCACGCTGAGCGGACAACGCGACTCGAACGCGCGACATCCACCTTGGCAAGGTGGTGCTCTACCAACTGAGCTATGTCCGCATGCGCCGTAGCGCGGTACCCACTATACCCAACCCCGCTCCCGTGCGAGACGCACTGCCGTGTGCCGGTTCTCGGCTCCCAGCTTCGTCGCCGCCGAGGACAGGTAGTTCCGTACGGTCCCCTGCGACAGCGCGGCCCGCTCCGCGATCTCCGCGACCGGCGCCCCGTCCGCGGCGAGTTCCAGCACCTCCGCCTCCCGGGCGGTCAGCGGCGAGTCCCCCGCGCTGATCGCGTCGGCCGCCAACTCCGGGTCCACGTAACGGCCTCCGGCGTGCACGGTCCGGATCAGCTCGGCCAGCCGCTGCGCCGAGACCGTCTTCGGGATGAAGGCCCGCACCCCCGCGGCCAGGGCCCGCTTCAAGTGCCCCGGACGGCCGTGACTGGTCACGATCATGGTCTTGCAGCCGGGGAGTTCGGTCCGCAGGGATGTGGCCACGCTCACACCGTCCGCCCCCGGCATCTGGAGGTCCAGCACCGCCACGTCCGGCCGGTGGGCCCGCGCCATCGCCAGCGCCTCGGGTCCCGAAGCCGCCTCCGCGACGACCAGCAGGTCGTCCTCCAGCGCGAGCAGGGCGGCCAGCGCCCCGCGGATCAGGTGCTCGTCGTCGGCGAGCAGTACGCGTACGGGACTCACGCCCGCACCTCCTCTTCCTCTTCCCTCGGTTCGTTGCGTTCTCTCGGCTCGCTGCGCAGCCGGCGCGCGGGGATCTCCGCCCGGACCAGGAAGCGGCCCCCGGGAGCCGGCCCGGCCTCCAGGGAGCCCTCCACCGCGGCCAGCCGTTCCCGCAGCCCCGCCAGCCCGGAGCCGGGCCGCCCGTCACGTGGCGGGACCACGGCGGGCACCCCGTCGTTCTCCACGAGCAGGACCAGGTCCTCCCCGCCGTCCGCGGCCGCGAGCCGGATCACGCAGTGCCGGGGCTCCCCGTGCCGGAGCACGTTGGTGGTGGCCTCGCGCACCACCCAGCCCAGCGCCGACTGCACCGCCGGGGGCAGGGTGCGCCGCTCCCGCAGCTCCACCCGGCAGTTGATCCCGGCGGCGCTCAACACGCCCCGTGCGCCCTCCAACTCCACGGCCAGATCGGCCTCGCGGTAGCCGCGCACGACGTCGCGCACCTCCCGCTGGGACTCCTGGGCGATCCGCTGCACCTCGATCATCTGGTCCACCGCCTCGGGGCGTTCGCGCCGCGCCAGTTGGACCGCCAGCTCGCTCTTGAGGGCGATCACCGCCAGATTGCGGCCCATCACGTCGTGCAGGTCGCGGCCGAAGCGCAGCCGCTCCTCGGCGACCGCCAGCCGGGCCTGGATCTCCCGCGAGTGGTCCAGCTCCCGGACCGTGCGCACCAGCCACGCCGAGAACCCGCAGGCCACGACCAGGAACAGCCCGCTCAGCAGCATGCCGACCCCGTACCCGACGGCCTCCGCGGCCGGCAGGCCCAGCCCGAGCATCGACAGGGAGGTGCCGGCCGCCGTGCCCGGGGCGATGTACAGCATGTGCCGGACCCGGCGCAGGCACAGGACCACCGAGCCGGAGGCGAAGCAGGCCATGCCCAGCACCAGCGTCGGCGCCACCTCCGGGGGCCCGGTCAGCCCGGCCCGGCGCAGCAGGAGTACGGCCAGCCCCGCCGCCACGGTCACGGCGGCCGTGGCGACCGCGAGCCGCACCGGCCGCTCGCGCCGTTCCACGATCCAGTCCAGCGCGCGGGAGGAGAGCACCCCGCACAGGACGGACTGGACGCACACCGTCAGGAAGAGCGAGAGCGTCAGCGCCGCCGAGGACTTCCCCGTCATGGACCCCAGCGAGGCCACCCCGATCGTCAGGATCTCGATGAGCACGAAGAAGTGGAAGGACCAGCGGGTGTACAGCTCGACCTTCCCCGCGCTGCTGCGGTTCTTCCACCACCCGGTCAGTTTCGACACGCTTCCCGTCCCCCGGCTCGTCCCGCGTCCCCGCGGCGCGGCTCCCGGCGGAACCACCGCTGGACATCATGGTCCAAGCCTCCCGGCGGCCGGGCGGCGACGGCAGTGCGCCCTGTCATGGAGGGTGATGACATCTGTCAGGGCACGGGGACCCGCAGGACCGGGGGGCGGGAAGCCGGGAAGCAAGAAGAAGCCGGTAAGCCGGAAAGCACGAAGAAGCCCCCGGTCGATGACCGGGGGCTTCTCACGCTGAGCGGACGACGCGACTCGAACGCGCGACATCCACCTTGGCAAGGTGGTGCTCTACCAACTGAGCTACGTCCGCATGCACACCGCGCGTAGGAACGCGCTCGGCGATGCGTGCATCACTCTACCCGATCCACCGTGGTGGTCGGTAAAGCGTGCAGAGCGGGTGACAGGAATCGCACACTGCGCCTTCCCTCTGGAAGAGGGATGTTCTACTACTGAACTACACCCGCACGACCTTCGGGGCTCTGACCTGCGGTCTGGCCCCTCGGCGTGATCCACACACTAGCCGACGGAGGGGGGTGGATGGCAAATCGGCCCTCAGTGGGCCGCGTTGTAGGCCTCGTAGATCCTCTTGGGGATGCGGCCGCGCGGCGGCACGTCGTGCTGGTTGGCCCGCGCCCAGGCGCGGACGACCGCCGGGTCGGGGGCGATGGACGTGTGCTTGAAGGCCTTCCCGGAGCGGGACTGGCGCCGCCCCGCGGCCACGAAGGGTGCCAGGCCCTTCCGCAGTTTCTTTGCGTTGGCCGCATTGAGGTCGATCTCGTACGACTTACCGTCCAGGGAGAACGCGACCGTTTCCGCCGCTTCTCCGCCGTCGATGTCGTCGGAGAGCGTTACTACTACGCGCTGCGCCACGGATATCGGTCCCTTCGTGCGACGCCGCCACCTGGTGACGTGCGGCGATGTCGCCTGTGTGGATGTTTCGGAGCAATGCATCATTCCGTCCCCGTCGTGAGGCGACAAATGTCACTCACCGCGGGTGATTCCTTTGTACCCCGATTCCCATTGCATTGCGAAGCCCAGTTAATTCTCTCCGCGTGTCCCGCCGCAATGCCGAGCGCGAGATTTTCCGGCGGATTTTGCGAAGCGTTGGTGAAGCCCAATCCGCCGGGCGATCACGGGCGAAGGATATCTACCCGCGTAGAAATTTTGGCCGGGTACGCTGAGGGAACCGCCTTCGCACCAACCACACACGGGAGTGCCCGATGGCACGCGTCGTAGTCGACGTCATGCTCAAGCCGGAGATCCTCGACCCCCAGGGCCAGGCGGTGCAGCGTGCACTGCCGCGCCTGGGCTTCGAGGGGATCGCCGACGTCCGCCAGGGGAAGCGCTTCGAGCTGGAGGTGGAGGGACCGGTCGACCAGGCCGCCCTCGACCGCATCCACAAGATGGCCGAAACCTTCCTCGCCAACACCGTCATCGAGGACTTCACCGTGAAGGTCGAGGCCTGACGGTGACCACTCGCATCGGAGTCGTCACGTTCCCCGGAACGCTCGACGACCGTGACTCACTGCGCGCCGTCCGCATCGCGGGCGCCGAGCCGGTCCCCCTCTGGCACCGCGACAAGGACCTGCACCAGGTCGACGCGGTCGTCCTCGCGGGCGGCTTCTCCTACGGGGACTACCTGCGCGCCGGAGCCATCTCCCGCTTCTCGCCGGTGATGGAGACCGTCATCGAGCAGGCCAGGGCGGGCATGCCCGTCCTCGGCATCTGCAACGGCTTCCAGGTCCTCACCGAGGCCCACCTGCTGCCGGGGGCGATGCTCCGCAACACCGACCTGCACTTCATCTGCCGCGAGCAGAAGCTGCGGGTGGAGAACGCGCAGACGGCCTGGACCGGCGACTACACCGCCGGCCAGGAGATCTCCGTCCCGCTCAAGAACATGGACGGCCGCTACACCGCCGACGAGCGCACGCTCGACGAGCTGGAGGCCGAGGGCCGCGTGGCCTTCCGCTACCTCGACGGCAACCCGAACGGCTCGCTCCGCGACATCGCCGGCATCACCAACGCCGAGGGCAACGTCGTCGGCCTCATGCCGCACCCCGAGCACGCGGTCGAGCCGCTGATCGGGACCGGCCGCACCGACGGCCTCCCGTTCTTCACCTCGGTCCTGAAGAAGCTGGTCAGCGCATGAGCCTCGACACCGTAAAGAACGCCTCCGGAACCCCGGACGCCGCGCAGCCCTGGAAGGAGCTCGGCCTCAAGGAGGACGAGTACGCCCGCATCCGGGAGATCCTCGGCCGCCGCCCCACGGGCGCCGAGCTCGCCATGTACTCCGTCATGTGGTCCGAGCACTGCTCGTACAAGAGCAGCAAGGTCCACCTGAAGCAGTTCGGCGAGAAGGCCCCCGAGAACGACGCCATGCTCGTCGGCATCGGCGAGAACGCCGGCGTCGTCGACGTCGGCCAGGGCTACGCGGTCACCTTCAAGGTCGAGTCGCACAACCACCCCTCGTACATCGAGCCCTACCAGGGCGCGGCCACCGGCGTCGGCGGCATCGTCCGCGACATCCTCGCCATGGGCGCCCGCCCGGTCGCCGTCGTGGACCCGCTGCGCTTCGGCGCCGCCGACCACCCCGACACCCGGCGCGTCCTGCCCGGCGTGGTCGCGGGCATCGGCGGCTACGGCAACTGCCTGGGCCTGCCCAACATCGGCGGCGAGGTCGTCTTCGACGCCTGCTACCAGGGCAACCCGCTGGTCAACGCCGGCTGCATCGGCGTGATGAAGCACGAGGACATCCACCTCGCCAAGGCCTCCGGCCCCGGCAACAAGGTCATCCTCTACGGCGCCCGCACGGGCGGCGACGGCATCGGCGGCGTGTCCGTGCTGGCCTCGGAGACCTTCGGCGACTCGAAGCCCACCAAGCGCCCCGCCGTCCAGGTCGGCGACCCCTTCCAGGAGAAGCTCCTCATCGAGTGCACCCTGGAGATCTTCAAGGAGAAGCTGGTCGCGGGCATCCAGGACCTCGGCGGCGCCGGGCTCTCCTGCGCCACGAGCGAGCTGGCCTCCGCCGGCTCCGGCGGCATGCGGGTCGAGCTGGACACCGTCCCGCTGCGCGACGCGACGCTCTCGCCCGAGGAGATCCTCATGAGCGAGTCGCAGGAGCGCATGTGCGCGATCGTCGAGCCGCAGTACGTCGACCGGTTCATGGAGATCTGCGAGAAGTGGGACGTCATCGCCACCGTCATCGGTGAGGTGACCGAGGGCGAGCGCCTGGAGATCTACTGGCACGGCGAGCAGATCGTGGACGTGCCCCCGGGCACCGTCGCCCACGAGGGTCCGGTCTACAACCGCCCCTACGCCCGACCCGAGTGGCAGGACGCGCTCCAGGCGGACGACGCGAACAAGCTCCCGCGGCCGCAGACCTCCGAGGAGCTGCGGGCGCAGGTCCTGGCCCTGGTCTCGTCCCCGAACCAGGCCTCGAAGTCCTGGATCACCGACCAGTACGACCGCTTCGTGCAGGGCAACACCGTGCTGTCGCAGCCCGAGGACGCGGGCATGGTCCGCATCGACGAGGAGACCAACCTCGGCGTCGCCATGGCCACCGACGGCAACGGCCGCTTCGCCAAGCTCGACCCGTACACGGGCGCGCAGCTGGCGCTGGCCGAGGCGTACCGCAACGTCGCCGCGACCGGCGCCAAGCCCCTGGCCATCTCCGACTGCCTGAACTTCGGCTCGCCGGAGGACCCGGGCGTCATGTGGCAGTTCGCCGAGGCCTGCCGCGGTCTCGCGGACGGCTGCCTGGAGCTCGGCACCCCGGTCACCGGCGGCAACGTCTCCCTCTACAACCAGACGGGCGACACCGCGATCCACCCGACCCCGGTCGTCGCGGTCCTCGGTGTGATCGACGACGTCAACCGGCGTACGCCGATGGCGTTCTCGGAGACCGGCCAGCTGCTGTACCTGCTGGGCGACACCACCGAGGAGTTCGGCGGCTCGGCCTGGTCCCAGGTCGTCCACGACCACCTCGGCGGCCTGCCGCCCAAGGTGGACCTGGGCCGCGAGAAGCTGCTCGGCGAGATCCTGATCTCCGCCTCGCGCGACGGCATGGTCGACGCCGCGCACGACCTGTCCGACGGCGGTCTGATCCAGGCGCTCACCGAGTCCTGCCTGCGCGGCGGCAACGGCGCCCGGATCGTGGTGCCCGAGGGCCTGGACGCCTTCACCTTCCTGTTCTCCGAGTCCGCGGGCCGGGCCGTCGTGTCCGTCCCGCGCAGCGAGGAGCTCCGCTTCACCGACATGTGCGGTGCGCGGGGCCTGCCGGCCGCCCGCATCGGCGTGGTGGACGGCGACGCGATCGAGGTCCAGGGCGAGTTCACGCTCCCGCTGGCCGAGCTCCGCGAGGCCCACGAGGCGACGATCCCGGCCCTGCTGGCCTGACCCCGCCCCCGGTTCGCCACGGGCCCCCGTCCGGATCACCTCCGGGCGGGGGCCCGCGCCGTGCGGGGCGTACGGGTCGTACGGGTCCCGGCAGGCGGCTACGGTCCGGCTCCTTCGGACCGTGCCGGGCGCCACGATCCGAAAGAGACGGCCTAGTAGGGTCGGGGGATGCCGCCCGCCAGGAAGAAGCCGCGCGCCTACGACTCGGCGAAGATCCGCGCCGCCGTCACCGCCCAGTTCGGCCATGTAGCCCGTGCCGTCGGGGAGTTGGGGCCCGAGCAGCTGGCCCGGCCGAGCGGGCTCGGGGACTGGTCCGTCGCCGACCTGGCCGCGCACGTCGCCTGGATCGCGGACTCGCTGGCGGCGGGCCTGGCCCGCCCGTCGGCCGCCGTCGCCGAGCTCCGCGCCGCCGAATGGCCCTTCGCCACGGCGTCCCTGGCCGGCAGGATCTCCGAGGCGGCCCGCGAGACCCTCGGCGGCGCGCCGCTGCCCGAGCTGTACGAGCGGGCCGGCGTCCGGATGGCCGAGGCCCTGGCCGCCCGCCCCGACGGGCACGTGCTCGACCTGTGGATCGGTGACATGACCCTGGCCGACTTCCTGGTCACCCGGACCGTGGAGCTGGTCGTCCACACCGACGACCTCAACCGGGCCGCGGGACTCGACGTCCCCGTCGAGCGCCAGGCCCTGGCGGCCTGCACCCGGCTGCTCGCCGACGCCCTCGCCCTCAGGGCGCCGGGCGGATCGGTCGAGGTGCGCATCCCGCCCTTCGCGGTGGTCCAGTGCATCGAGGGCCCCCGCCACACGAGGGGCACCCCGCCGAACGTGGTGGAGACCGACCCGCTGACCTGGATGCGGCTGGCGACCGGCCGTACGGGATGGGCGGAGGCGCTCGACGGGGCGCTGGTACGGGCCGGCGGCGAGCGCGCCGACCTGTCCGCCCTGCTCCCCCTGATGCGCTGAGGCGCTGAGGCGCTGAGGCGGTGAGGCGGTGAGGCGTCGAGGCGTCGAGGACGGGTGACCGGGCCGCCCGACGGGCCCGGACCGTGCGCGGCGCCGCCCCGGACGGGTCCCGCGACGGCAGCGCAGCCCGGTCCCGGCGGAACCGCCTCGGCGGCCGGCCCGTCACAGGAGCATGCGTACCCTTCGGCACGTCCCCATCGGCCTGGCTCTCGCCCTCGCCCTCGTCGCCTGCGGCGGGGCCGCCGAGGACCGGAGCGAACCGCCTCCCGGCGCCGCCGGCTCCTGGCGCGTCGAGTCCCTGACCACCGGCGGCCGGACCCTGCACGCGCCCGCCCAGGCCCGCCTCGACCTCGCCGAGGACGAGGCCAAGGGCAACTACGGCTGCAACGGCTTCACCGCGAAGGTGGTCCGCGAGGGCCGCACCGCCCTGACCGTCACCCCCGGCGCCTCGACGACCATGGCCTGCGCGGACCAGGCGTTCGAGGTGGAGTTCGCCAAACTGTTCCGCGGCCGGCTCACCCTCGACCGCGGCCCCGACCGGCTCACCCTGAAGGCCGCCGACGGGAGCACCCTCGCCCTGACCTCCGAGCCCCGCACCCCCGACGCCCCGCTCACCGCCACGCAGTGGACCGTCGACTCCCTGACCAGCGGAGACAGCGTGTCCTCCGTACCCGCCGAAGCGGCGGGCCGGGCCCGGTTCACCCTCGCCCCCGACGCCACGGCGAGCGGCAGCCTCGGCTGCAACCGGTTCAGCGCCACGGCCGCGGTGGACGGCTCCACCGTCTCCTTCGGCCCGCTCACCACGACCAGGCTGGCCTGCGAGGGCCCCGCCGGCGAGGTGGAGCGGGCGCTGACCGAGCTGTTCGGCAGCGGCCCGCTCACCGCGCGGATCCAGGGCGGCAGCCTCGTCCTCACCGCCCCCGACGGCAAGGGTCTCGGCGCGAAGGCGACCACCGCCGTCGAGTGAGGGCTCAGCGGGCCCAGCGGGCTCAGAGGGCTCAGGCCGGGTAGGGCAGCAGCCCCGCGTCCGTCCGCTCCCAGGCCGCCCGGAGCTCCGCCAGCCGCGCCGGCTCCAGGGCCGCCCGGTCGGCCTGCTCGCGGACGTCCCCGGCCAGGTTGAACAGCTGGTCGCGGCCCGCCCTGCCGCGGTAGTACTTCCAGTCCCCGCGCCGCAGCGCCCGCTCCCCGCGCACCCGCCAGAAGAGGTCCCGCCGGGCGGGCTCCTCGCCGCGCAGCAGGTATCCGGCCAGGCTGACGCCGTCCAGCGGGTACGCGCGGTGCGGTCGCGTACCGGCCAGCTCCAGCAGCGTCGCCGTCCAGTCGGGGCTGAACAGGGGGACGTGGCTGACCTGGCCGCCGTCCAGGCGGGCGGGCCAGGACGCGATGTTCGGGACCCGGATGCCGCCCTCCTGGAGGGACGCCTTGCTGCCCGACAGCGGCCAGTTGTACGAGAAGCGCTCGCCGCCGTTGTCACTGGAGAAGACGACCAGGGTGTCCTCCTCCTGGCCGGAGCGCCTGAGCGCCTTCAGCACCTCCCCGACCGAGCGGTCCAGGTCCTCGACCATCTCCTTGTACTTCTCGACCGAGCCGCCGTCCTGGTGCCACAGCGCCCGCGCGTCGCCCGCCTCGATCCGACGGACGATCTCGGCGCTCTCGCGGGTGTCCCCCTCGGCGATCCACGGCCAGTGCGGGGTGGTGAAGTTCAGGTTCAGCAGCCACGGCCTGCCCCGGTGGTCGCGGGAGACGTACTCGCTCGCCCGCTCCGTGAGGATCCGGGTGTAGTAGCGCAGGTCCTTGTGCTCGGCGTCGCCCTCGTACAGGTCGTACTCGCCGCCCGGCCCCAGCTTGGAGTAGTACTCCAGGGCCCCGCCGAAGTTGCCGAAGAACTCGTCCCAGCCGGACCGCGTCGGGCTGTGGCGAGGCAGGTGGCCCGCGTGCCACTTGCCGATCAGGGCCGTCGCGTACCCGGCCTCCTTCAGCAGCGAGGCGAGCGTGGGGTGGCGGGGGTCCAGGCCCGCCGACCGGTCGGCGATCGGCTCGGCGAGCCCGCCCGCCGTACGGCCCGGATAGCGCCCGGTGTACAGGCTGAAGCGGGTCGGGGAGCAGGTCGCGGAGCCCGCGTAGGCATCGGTGAAGCGGACGCCCCGGCGGGCGAGCCGGTCCAGGTTCGGGGTCTTGATGTGCGGGGAGGCGTAGGAGGACAGGTCGGCCCAGCCCAGGTCGTCGCCGAGGATGAACAGGATGTTGGGACGGCGGGAGCGGCGCCCGCGGGCGGCCTGGAACGGTCGCTCCAGGGGGGCCGCGGAGCCCGCCCCCGGGGGTTCGGCGGCCGCGGCCGGGGTGGCGCCCAGCCCCACCGCGGTGGCGGCCGCGGTCACGCCGACGGCCCCGCCGAAGGCGCGCCGGGACAGCTTGTTCTCGTACGAAGACACGGGTACTCCAAGGCACGGTCCGGCCGCCGGCCCCGGGGCGGGCGCGGGACGGCGCACGGCGCGGCAGGGCAGGGCGGGGCGGAGCGGAAAAGTGAAGGGGGGAGAGAGAGTTGCGGCTACGCGAAGCAGCGACAGATGGCGCTCGCGACACGGACCAGGTCTACGTGGCGGCGCTCGACGAGGGTGACGGTGCGGTCACCGAGGGGCTGCATGGACCGAGAGCCTGTACGAATGCGTTCGTACATGTCAACAAGGTGATCCGCATAGCGAGACGGAGGGGTTTCGTCACCCTCTGTGCTGTGACATTTCCCGGCCGTCCCCAATTCGGACCAGTGGTCGATCTCGCCTACACTCGGAGCCGTGCCTCGTGGTGATGGACGACTCAACCACGACCTGCTCCCCGGAGAGAAAGGCCCCCAGGACGCTTGTGGCGTCTTCGGTGTCTGGGCTCCGGGTGAAGAGGTCGCCAAGCTCACCTACTTCGGACTGTATGCACTACAGCACCGCGGACAAGAGTCCGCGGGAATCGCTGTGAGCAACGGTTCCCAGATCCTCGTCTTCAAGGACATGGGTCTCGTTTCCCAGGTCTTCGACGAAACCTCTCTCGGCTCGCTCCAGGGTCATATCGCGGTCGGTCACGCCCGCTACTCGACCACCGGGGCCTCCGTCTGGGAGAACGCCCAGCCGACCTTCCGCGCGACCGCCCACGGCTCCATCGCCCTGGGTCACAACGGCAACCTGGTGAACACCGCCGAGCTCGCCGAAATGGTCGCCGACCTCCCCCGTCAGGACGGCCGTGCCACCCAGGTGGCGGCCACGAACGACACCGACCTCGTCACCGCCCTCCTCGCCGGCCAGACCGACGACGACGGCAAGCCCCTCACCATCGAGGAGTCGGCCACCAAGGTCCTCCCGAAGGTCAAGGGCGCCTTCTCGCTCGTCTTCATGGACGAGGGGACCCTCTACACCGCCCGTGACCCGCAGGGCATCCGCCCGCTGGTCCTGGGCCGCCTGGAGCGCGGCTGGGTGGTCGCCAGTGAGACCGCCGCCCTCGACATCTGCGGCGCCAGCTTCGTCCGCGAGGTCGAGCCGGGCGAGCTCATCGCGATCGACGAGAACGGCCTCCGCACCTCTCGTTTCGCGGAAGCAAAGCCGAAGGGCTGTGTCTTCGAGTACGTCTACCTGGCGCGCCCGGACACCGACATCGCCGGCCGGAACGTCTACCTCTCGCGTGTCGAGATGGGCCGCCGCCTCGCGAAGGAGGCGCCGGTCGACGCCGACCTGGTGATAGCGACGCCGGAGTCCGGCACGCCCGCCGCCGTCGGCTACGCCGAGGCCAGCGGGATTCCGTTCGGAGTCGGCCTGGTCAAGAACGCCTACGTGGGCCGGACCTTCATCCAGCCCTCGCAGACGATCCGCCAGCTCGGCATCCGGCTGAAGCTCAACCCCCTCAAGGAAGTCATCCGGGGCAAGCGCCTGGTGGTCGTGGACGACTCGATCGTCCGCGGCAACACCCAGCGCGCCCTGGTCAAGATGCTCCGCGAGGCCGGCGCGGCGGAGGTCCACATCCGGATCTCCTCGCCGCCGGTGAAGTGGCCGTGCTTCTTCGGCATCGACTTCGCCACCCGGGCCGAGCTGATCGCCAACGGCATGACGGTCGACGAGATCGCCACCTCCATGGGCGCGGACTCCCTCTCGTACATCTCGCTCGACGCGATGATCGAGGCGACCACCATCCAGAAGCCCAACCTCTGCCGGGCCTGCTTCGACGGCGAGTACCCCATGGAGCTGCCCGACCCGCAGCTCCTGGGCAAGCAGCTCCTGGAGACCGAGCTGGCCGGCGGCACGGACGCTGCCGACGCGCTCCGTCGCCCGTAGTCCGGACTCCCCCTCCGGCCGGCTCCACCTGCGCCGGGCCCTGTCTTCGAGGCTTCTCCCAGGGCCCGGCACCACCCGCAGTAACGACACGAAAGCTCTCTCCTGTCATGACAGAGAAGACCACCGGTGCCAGCTACGCAGCCGCAGGCGTGGACATCGAAGCGGGAGACCGCGCCGTCGAGCTGATGAAGGAGTGGGTGAAGAAGACGCAGCGCCCCGAGGTCCTCGGCGGCCTCGGCGGCTTCGCCGGCCTCTTCGACGCCTCCGCCCTCAAGCGCTACGAGCGCCCCCTGCTGGCCTCGGCCACCGACGGCGTCGGCACGAAGGTCGACATCGCCCGCCAGCTCGGCGTGTACGACACCATCGGCCACGACCTGGTCGCGATGGTCATGGACGACATCGTCGTCTGCGGCGCCGAGCCCCTCTTCATGACCGACTACATCTGCGTCGGCAAGGTCCATCCCGAGCGTGTCGCGGCCATCGTCAAGGGCATCGCCGAGGGCTGCGTCCTGGCCGGCTGCGCCCTGGTCGGCGGCGAGACCGCCGAGCACCCGGGCCTGCTGGGCCCGGACGACTTCGACGTGGCGGGCGCCGGCACCGGCGTCGTGGAGTACGACCGCCTGCTGGGCGCGGACCGCATCCGTACGGGGGACGCCGTCATCGCGATGGCGTCGTCCGGCCTTCACTCGAACGGGTACTCGCTGGTGCGGCACGTGCTCTTCGACCGGGCCGGAATGTCCCTGGAGCAGGAGGTCGCGGAGCTCGGGCGCACCCTGGGCGAGGAGCTGCTGGAGCCCACGAAGATCTACTCGCTGGACTGCCTGGCGCTCACCCGTACGGCCGAGGTGCACGCGTACTCGCACATCACGGGCGGCGGACTCGCGGCGAACCTGGCCCGGGTCGTCCCGGACCACCTGCACGCCGCGGTCGACCGCGCGACCTGGGCCCCCGGCGCCATCTTCGACCTGGTCGGCAAGGCCGGGCAGGTGGAGCAGCTGGAGCTGGAGAAGACGCTCAACATGGGCGTCGGCATGATGGCCGTCGTCCCCGCCGAGTCGGTGGACGTGGCACTGACCGCGCTGTCCGACCGGGGCGTCGACGCCTGGGTCGCGGGCGAGATCCTGGACCGCGGCGACCGCACCGAGGGCGCGGCCCTCACCGGTTCCTACGCGAGCTGATCAGCACCGAAACCCGGCCCGGGGCTATGCCCTGGACCGGGTTTCGGTTTTCTGACCTGGTGTGCAGACGCCGAAGGGCGTCAAGCGCCGCGGCGGTGGGCCGACGGACCGGACTCGTCGTCCTCGTCGTCGTCATCGCCGTTGTAACGAGCCGCGTACTTGGCGTACGGGTCGTCTTCGTCATCCTGATCGTCATCGACCTCGACCGGCTCGCTGATAGGCAGCGGCTCCGTCGGCGATGCGCCCAGCTCGTTGGCCAGACGCGAGAGATCAGTCCCGCCGCTGTTGTACTTCAGCTGGCGGGCGACCTTTGTCTGCTTGGCCTTGGCCCGGCCGCGCCCCATGGCTCGACCCCCTCGGTGACGGGGCTCGACGGCCCCAGAGTCTGACACGCGTTCATGGTTCGGAGCGGGCTCTCCGTGGAGAGACCGTCCGTAGGGGTTTAACGGTACCTGCTTCCGCGGCCATACGGTACGCCGCCCGCATGACGCGCCCCGGTGCAGAACCAGCAAGGCGCCCCGTCCTCGCTGGTCAGCTGCGATTTTAACCCGTTCCCGGCGGGCGACCCGCCGAAGCGCAGTGAGTTCCGTCTCGCCGCAACCCCGGCGGGCGCACGCAGGGCCCCCGAAGGGGTCAGGCGGTACGGGCGGCGCGGGCGTCCGCCATCCGCTGCTCGGCGATCCGGTCGGCCGCCGCGGCCGGCGGAATGCCATCCGTCTTCGCACGTGCGAATATGGCCAGGGTGGTGTCGAAGATCTTCGTCGCCTGGGCCTTGCAGCGGTCGAAGTCGAAGCCGCGCAGCTCGTCGGCGACCTGGATCACACCGCCCGCGTTGACCACGTAGTCCGGGGCGTAGAGGATGCCGCGGTCCGACAGGTCCTTCTCGATGCCGGAGTGGGCCAGCTGGTTGTTGGCCGCACCGCAGACGATCTTGGCGGTCAGCGCGGGCACCGTGTGGTCGTCCAGGGCGCCGCCGAGCGCGCAGGGGGCGTAGATGTCCAGGTCCGGCACGCGGATCAGCGCGTCCGTGTCGGGGGCCGCCGTGACCTTGCCCGGGTGCTTGTCGAGGACCCGGCGTACCGATTCCTCGCGCACGTCCGTGATGACGACCTCGGCGCCGTCCTCCAGGAGGTGCTCGACCAGGTAGTGGCCGACCTTGCCGACGCCGGCCACGGCGACCTTGCGGCCGCGCAGGGTCGGGTCGCCCCACAGGTGCTGGGCGCTGGCGCGCATGCCCTGGAAGACGCCGAAGGCGGTGAGCACGGAGGAGTCGCCCGCGCCGCCGTTCTCGGGGGAGCGGCCGGTGGCCCAGCGGGTCTCGCGGGCCACGACGTCCATGTCGGCGACGTAGGTGCCGACGTCGCAGGCGGTCACGTACCGGCCGCCGAGGGACTCCACGAACCGGCCGTAGGCCAGCAGCAGTTCCTCGCTCTTGACGACGTCCGGGTCACCGATGATGACGGCCTTGCCGCCGCCGAGGTCGAGGCCGGCGAGGGCGTTCTTGTACGACATGCCGCGCGAGAGGTTCAGCGCGTCTTGGACGGCTTCCTCGTCCGAGGCGTACGCGTGGAAGCGCGTACCGCCGAGGGCGGGGCCCAGGGCGGTGGAGTGGATCGCGATGACGGCCTTCAGGCCGGTGGCTCGGTCCTGGCACAGCACGACTTGCTCGTGGCCGCCCTGTTCCGTGCGGAACAGGGTGTGCAGGACGCCGTCGGTCATTTCGGTCACGGTGGTGACTCCCATGGAAGAGATGCGGCGGGAATACGCCCGCCCTGCGGGTGGGGGAGGGCGTGCTGGGAGCAGCGTAAGACCTGCGGGGCCCGCGCAGTCGACCTGTCCGGGGATCGGAACCCTCCCGGGACACGGACCCCCGTACGGTCCCCCTCCGGCGGTCTTCCGGAGCCCTGGAGGTGAACCGGGTGCCCGAAAGGGGGAGGTAGGGAGGCGTGAGCGAATCCCCCGATCCACTGCTGCCCTCCGCGCGCTCGGCGCCGACCGTTCCCTACGCCTCCTACCTGCGGGTCTACGAGCCGCTGTCGGCCTTTGCGGAGTCCGAGCGCGCGCACTGGGCGGACTACGCCCGGCGCGGGGTGGCCCCGACCGCCCAGGACGAGCTGCGCCGGTCGCTCGCCGACCTCGTACGGGTGCCGGTGGTGGGCGTCCCGGCGCACGAGAGCGCGGACGCCTTCACGGCGGAGGTCGCCGGGGAGCTCCTGGTCTGCCCCTGGCGCACCAGGCTCCGGGGCTGGATGGCGCTGCAGGAACTGGTCGAGTGGTTCCCGCTCCCGGTGCTGGACGCGGCGCTGCCCCCGGCGGTGCGCCGGCAGGCGGCCGAGGCCTACGAGCGCTGGCGCGAGCGGAACCCCGACGCGCGCCCGTGGATCCGCACCGGCGTCTGGCAGGTCCCGCTGCGCTGGTTCGTGCTGGTGGCGGACGAGGAGCGGGAGTACGTCCCGGGGGAGCGGCTGCGCTACCGGACGCCGATGGTGCAGGCCCGGCGCCGGCTCGCGCGGGGCCTGCGGGTCCTGCGCGAGGCCGAGGGGTACGGCATGCTCGCCGACGGCCTGGCGGAGGTGGGGAGCTGGCTGGAGGAGTTCCACCCCCGCTCGATGGTCGAGCTGGACTACGGCGGGCTGCTTCACGCGCTGCCGGCGGACCGGCTGGCGGCCGACCGCTCGGCGCGGGACCTGGCGGCGGGCATCGCCGCCCTGCGGGCGGGGGACGCCGAGGGGGCGGGCGAGGCGTACGGCGAGCTGGCGGAGCGCTGGCGCGCGGTGCGGGAGCGGCTCTTCGCGAATTAGACGGCGTGGGGCCGATGTCACAGGGACGGCCCGGGCGCCGTCCCGGTGCGGTGGTACGTACCTGTGCGTATCGGTCGATCAGTCATAAGTACCTGATCAGAGCCTGTATGGTGAAATTCAGGACGTAGTGCCAGGACCTTCGTCCCGATACGGGCCATTGGCCCAAGCGTGACGGACCGCACTAACCACACCCTTGCGCCCTTCCCCTACCCTCGTGCCAAAATAGGACAAGGAGTCCGGGGAGGGTTCCTTCCGTCCAACTACGGGCGGAATGCTCGGCATTGCGCTCTACGGGGGGTCTGACGACTCCTGATCGCTCTGTGACTGATCGTCACAGTGGGGTGACTGTCCGTTATGGGGCGGTCCATCGGCTTCCGCCGCTGATGAACACCTCGGAGGGCAATTCCATCGGTTTGGCCCTTGGGGCTGGACGGATGGTGTAGTTGTAGTGCCGAGGACAAGCCGTTCGTCCTATAACCGACTCGGCCCGCGTATGTCCATTTCGGGCAACGCGGGCCAAGGTGCAGAATTTAGAGGAAAGAACCGAGATGGTTCGGTTCTCCCGAGGAGGCCGCTCATGACCGCTCGCACCCCTGATGCCGAGCCGCTGCTGACCCCGGCTGAGGTCGCCACGATGTTCCGCGTGGACCCGAAGACGGTCACCCGCTGGGCCAAGGCTGGCAAGCTCACGTCCATCCGCACCCTGGGTGGACACCGCCGTTACCGCGAGGCCGAGGTCCGCGCACTGCTTGCGGGAATTCCGCAGCAGCGCAGCGAGGCCTGAGGTTCCGCAGCACCCCGTTTCAACGGGTCGAATTCGGGTCCCCCAATCCGATGAAACCCACATTGCTTCATGCGGCCGAACCTGCCCCAACAGGTTCACCGGTCGTCGGTCGCGCTGGACTCCGCCGGGTCCAGCGCGATCTTTTTTATGCCCAGGTCAGGGCGGATCGGGCGGAGCCGGTGGCGCTTGCGGCGTGAGGTGCCATTGCACATATTAAATCGAGGCGGCGTAGGGGTGCGATAAAAGTACCCGTCTCAGAAACTCGTACGGTGACTCCCGTCACAGGTGATCACTCTTGTACATCCGGCAACACGCCCCGTAAGGGGGACGGTCCCGGCGGAGCGACTCATGCGAACGGGCGATTCTGCCGCCGCGCGGCCCGCTCGCACGCCCAGGAGGCCCAGCAGCCCCTCCACGCCCCTGCGGGCACCCCGGGGCGTTCCTGCCGGTGGGCGCGCTCCCGCGGCGCCCCAGGGGGCCGTGGGCCGCCCGGGCCGGGCGGGAGGGGCGCGGGGGAGGCAAGGGAAGGCGAGGGGCGGAGGGCGCGTAGCCCGCATCCCCCGGGGCGTGGAGCCCGCCAACGCGTCAGGGCCCGCATCCCCTGGGGGATGCGGGCCCTGACGTTTCTGCGAACCTGACGGGACTTGAACCCGCGACCTCCACCTTGACAGGGTGGCGAGCTAACCAACTGCTCCACAGGTCCTTGATTTGCTGCCGTTCAACCGGCTGCGAATCAGACTGTACAACAGCTCAGGGGGTGCAGTCGAACCCGCTCACGGGGCCGCGGCGTCCACCGCCTTCACGATCCGCTTGTCGGAGACCGGATACGCCGTGCCGAGCGCGTGGGCGAAGTAGCTGACCCGCAGCTCCTCGATCATCCAGCGGATGTCCGTGACCGCGGCCGGGACCGGCCGGCCCTTGGGCAGCTGCTCCAGCAGCCAGGCGTACTCGTCCTGCATCTCGTGGACCTTCTGCATGCGCGTGGTGTCGCGCTGGACGCCCGTCGGCATCTGCTGGAGCCGCCGGTCCGCCGCCACCAGGTAGCGCATCAGGTCGCCCAGGCGGCGCAACCCGGTGAGCGTCACGAAGCCGGCCGGCACGAGGGCCGCCAGCTGTGTCCTCACGTCCTGGAGGTTCGCGGCCAGGGCCGGGCTGCTCGTGGCCTTCAGGCGGCGCTCGCAGGCCTGCCAGGCGGCCAGCACCTGCTGGACCTGCTGCACCGTGCGCACGGTCGTGTCCACGAGGTCTGCCCGGACCGCCTCGTAGAGCCTGCGGAAGGCCGCCTCGTCCCAGGCCGGGCCGCCGTGGTCGGCGATCAGCCTGTCCGCCGCCGCGGTCGCGCAGTCGTCGAACAGCGCCTGGATGGAGCCGTGCGGGTTCCGGGACAGGGCCAGCTTCTGCTGGTTGGTCAGGTGGTCGGAGGCGAACTTCGCCGGGTTCACCGGGATGTTCAGCAGGATGAGCCGCCTGGTCCCCAGCCACATCGCCTGCTGCTGCTCGGCCTCGGTGTCGAAGAGGCGTACGCAGACGCTCGTCCCCTCGTCCACCAGCGCCGGGTACGCCTTCACCGGCTGGCCCGCCCGCCGGGTCTCGAAGACCTTGCTCAGCGTGCCGATGGTCCAGTCGGTCAGCCCCGAGCGCTCCACGGACTCGCCGCCCGCCCGCTCCGCGGTGGCCGCGGCGGCCTGGGAGAGCGCCTGGCGGGCCTTGGGCCGCAGCCGCAGCCGCAGCGCCTCCAGGTCCTTGTCCTCGGCGAGGTTCCTGCGGCGCTCGTCGACGATACGGAACGTGATCTTCAGGTGGTCCGGGATGCGGCTCAGGTCGAAGTCCTCGGGGGCGACCGGGACCCCCACCATCCGCTGGAGCTCGCGCGCCAGGGTCACGTGCAGCGGCTCCTGCAGCGGCACGGCGGTCGCCAGGAAGCGGCCCGCGAAGTTCGGCGCGGGCACGTAGTGGCGGCGGATCGGCTTCGGCAGCGAGCGGATCAGCTCGGTGACGACCTCCTCCCGCAGGCCCGGGATCTGCCAGTCGAAGCCCTCGTCGGTGACCTGGTTCAGCACGTGCAGCGGGACGTGCACGGTCACGCCGTCCGCGTCCGCGCCCGGCTCGAACTGGTAGGTCACCCGGAACTTCAGCGGCCCCTGGTGCCAGGAGTCCGGATAGTCGGCCTTGGTGACCCCGGCCGCCTTCTCCGTCAGCAGCATCTCGCGCTCGAAGTCGAGGAGTTCGGGCTCCTCGCGCTTCTTGTGCTTCCACCAGGAGTCGAAGTGCGCCCCCGACACCACGTGCTCGGGAATCCGCTGGTCGTAGAAGTCGAAGAGCGTCTCGTCGTCCACCACGATGTCGCGGCGCCGCGCCCGGTTCTCCAGCTCCTCCACCTCGGTGAGGAGCCTGCGGTTGTCGGCGTAGAACTTGTGGTGGGTCTTCCAGTCGCCCTCGACCAGCGCGTTGCGGATGAACAGCTCGCGCGAGACCTCGGGATCGATCCGGCCGTAGTTGATCTTCCGCTGCGCGACGATCGGCACGCCGTACAGCGTGACCTTCTCGTACGCCATGACGGCCGCCTGGTCCTTCTCCCAGTGCGGCTCGCTGTACGTGCGCTTGACCAGGTGCTGCGCGAGCGGCTCGACCCACTCCGGCTCCACCTTGGCGTTGACCCGGGCCCACAGCCGCGAGGTCTCCACGAGCTCCGCCGACATCAGGAACCTCGGCTGCTTCTTGAACAGCGCGGAGCCCGGGAAGACCGCGAACTTGGCGGACCGCGCCCCCAGGTACTCGTTCTTCTCGGTGTCCTTCAGGCCGATGTGCGAGAGCAGGCCGGCCAGCAGCGAGACGTGGATGCTCGTCTCGGGGGCGTCGGCCTCGTTGACGTGGATCCCCATGCCCTTGGCGACCGTGCGCAGCTGCGAGTAGATGTCCTGCCACTCCCGGATGCGCAGGAAGTTCAGGTACTCCTGCTTGCACATCCGGCGGAAGGAGGAGGAGCCGCGCTCCTTCTGCTGCTCCCGGACGTAGCGCCACATGTTCAGGAAGGCCAGGAAGTCGCTGGTCTCGTCCTTGAACCGGGCGTGGTTCTGGTCGGCCTGGGTCTGCTTGTCCGAGGGGCGCTCGCGCGGGTCCTGGATCGACAGCGCGGCCGCGATGACCATGACCTCGCGCACGCAGTTGTTCTTGTCGGCCTCCACGACCATGCGGGCGAGGCGCGGGTCCACGGGCAGCTGGGACAGCTGGCGGCCCATGGGCGTGAGGCGCTTGGCGTGGTCCTTCTCGGTCGGGTCCAGCGCGCCGAGCTCCTGGAGGAGCTGGACGCCGTCCCGGATGTTGCGGTGGTCCGGCGGGTCGATGAAGGGGAACTTCTCGATCTCGCCCAGGCCGGCCGCGGTCATCTGGAGGATCACGGAGGCCAGGTTGGTCCGCAGGATCTCGGCGTCGGTGAACTCCGGACGGGAGAGGAAGTCGTCCTCGGAGTAGAGCCGGATGCAGACGCCGTCGCTGGTGCGGCCGCAGCGGCCCTTGCGCTGGTTGGCGCTGGCCTGCGAGATCCGCTCGATGGGCAGGCGCTGCACCTTGGTGCGGTGGCTGTAGCGGGAGATCCGGGCGTTGCCCGGGTCGATCACGTACTTGATGCCGGGGACGGTCAGCGAGGTCTCGGCGACGTTCGTCGCGAGGACGATCCGGCGGCCGGTGTGCTGCTGGAACACCCGGTGCTGCTCCGCGTGCGAGAGCCGCGCGTAGAGGGGGAGGACCTCGGTGGAGCGGAGGTTGCGCTTGTTCAGGGCGTCGGCGGTGTCGCGGATCTCCCGCTCGCCGGACAGGAAGACCAGGATGTCGCCCGGCCCCTCGGACTGGAGTTCGTCCACGGCCTCGCAGATCGCGGTGATCTGGTCGCGGTCGCTGTCGGCGGCGTCGTCGGCCTCCTCTTCGAGCAGCGGCCGGTAGCGGACCTCGACGGGGTACGTCCGCCCGCTGACCTCGACGACGGGCGCGTCGCCGAAGTGCCGGGAGAACCGCTGCGGGTCGATGGTCGCCGAGGTGATGATCACCTTGAGGTCGGGGCGCTTGGGCAGCAGCGTGGCGAGGTAGCCGAGCAGGAAGTCGATGTTCAGCGACCGCTCGTGGGCCTCGTCGATGATGATCGTGTCGTACGCGCGCAGCTCGCGGTCCGTCTGGATCTCGGCGAGCAGGATGCCGTCCGTCATCAGCTTCACGAAGGTCGCGTCCTGGTTCACCTGGTCGGTGAACCGGACCTTCCAGCCGACCGTCTGGCCGATCTCGGACTTCAGCTCCTCGGCGATCCGCTCGGCGACCGTGCGGGCCGCGATCCGGCGGGGCTGGGTGTGCCCGATCATGCCCCGGACGCCGCGGCCCAGCTCCATGCAGATCTTGGGGATCTGCGTGGTCTTGCCGGAGCCGGTCTCGCCCGCGACGATCACGACCTGGTGGTCGCGTATCGCCTCGGCGATCTCGTCCTTCTTCTGGCTGACGGGCAGGTTCTCGGGATACGTGACCTCCGGCATCCGCGAGGCGCGCCCGGCCAGTCGCTCGGCGGCCTTCGCGGCCTCCGCGGCGATCTCGTCGAGCACGGCCTGCTTGGCCTCGGGCTTGCGGATACGGCGGGCGCCTTCGAGGCGGCGGCCGAGGCGGTGCGCGTCACGGAGGGAGATCTCACCGAGAAGCGTCTGCAGGGCGGCGAAGGAAGTAGACATACCTGGTCGAGGATCTCACCCGGGGGCGCCGGGTGGCGAACGCATTTGTGCCCCTGCCCGTACCATTTCGGGACGATTGCCCCGGTTGTGCCGTGAGAGGCGGCCCACCTTGCGGTCGGGGGACGGCGCAGTGGCGCCGCCGGACGCGGGCGGCCGCCGAGGGGGGGGTAACGCGGAAGGCCCCGTCCGGGGACGGGGCCTTCTTGTGGTGGCTGGGGCCGGGGTCGAACCGGCGACCTATCGCTTTTCAGGCGATCGCTCGTACCAACTGAGCTACCCAGCCACGAAGCCGTTGCCGGCTTCAGCGAACCTGACGGGACTTGAACCCGCGACCTCCACCTTGACAGGGTGGCGAGCTAACCAACTGCTCCACAGGTCCTTGCATTGTGCGAGAACAAGTCTCGCACATGGTGTTGCGTACCCCCAACGGGATTCGAACCCGTGCTACCGCCTTGAAAGGGCGGCGTCCTGGGCCACTAGACGATGAGGGCTAAAGGCCCGCCGGGCACTTCTCAGCGCGTCGGGGACGTGAGAAGCATATGGGATGCGGGGAGCTATCGCCAAAACGGTTTCCTCCGGAGGGAGAATGGCCCGGTGCTGGAGATGACGCGCGAGGAGTTCGAAGAGCTCGTCGCAGAGGCCCTGGACCGCATCCCGCCCGAGCTGACGCGGCTGATGGACAACGTGGCGGTGTTCGTCGAGGACGAACCTCCCGCGGACGATCCCGAGCTGCTCGGCCTGTACGAGGGGACCCCGCTGACGGACCGCGGCGAGTGGTACGCCGGAGTGCTGCCCGACCGGATCACCATCTACCGCAATCCCACGTTGCGGATGTGCGAGGACCGGGAGAGCGTGGTCGCCGAGACGGAGGTCACCGTGGTGCACGAGATCGCCCACCACTTCGGGATCGACGACGAGCGGCTGCACGCCCTGGGCTACGGGTGACGGGGCGGGCCCCGGGAGGGCCGGTCGGACCGGACGCCGGCCCGGGCGTGCCCGCCCGGCCCGCCGAGCCGCAGGGCCGGGTGCTCGCGGCGGTGGCGGCCGGCGGCGCGGTCGGGGCCTCGGCGCGGTACGCGGTCGCCCTGCTGTGGCCGGCCGGGCCCGGGGCCTTCCCGTGGGCCACTTTCTGGATCAACACGGCGGGCTGCGCCCTGATCGGCGTGCTGATGGTGCTGGTCGCCGAGGGCGGCCGCACGGCGCACCCGCTGGTGCGGCCCTTCGCGGGCGTGGGGGTCCTCGGCGGATTCACCACCTTCTCCGCCTACGCGCTGGACTTCTCTCGGCTGCTGGACGAGGAGGAGGCCGCCGCCGCGCTGGCCTACGGCGGGCTCACGGTCGCGGCCGCGCTGGGCGCGGTGTGGGCGGCGGCCTCGGCGACCCGCCGTGCGGTGCGGGGGCGCGGGTGAACTGGCTGCTGGTGGTGGCGGGGGCGGTCGTCGGGGCGCCGCTGCGGTACCTGACGGACCGGGCGGTGCAGGCGCGGCTCGACTCGCCCTTCCCCTGGGGCACGCTCACGGTGAACGCGGCCGCCTGCCTCGCGCTGGGCGCGCTGGCGGGCGCCGCGTCGGCGGGTGCCTCCTCGTCGCGGCTGGAGCTGCTGCTGGGGACCGGGCTGTGCGGCGCGCTGAGCACGTATTCGGCCTTCTCGTACGAGACCCTGCGGCTGGCCGAGCGCGGCCGGGTCCTGCTGGCCGCGGTGAACGTGGTGGCCTCGGTCCTGGTGGGGCTGGGCGCGGTCCGCCTCGGCTCGCAGGCGGCGCGGCAGCTGCTCGCCTGAGGGGCCCCGGCGCGGGCGCGGCGGCGGGGGCGCGCGCGGAGCCGGTGTCCGCCGGGGCGTGTCCCTTGCGGGTCGAAGGGAGTTGGGCACATTGACCCGCTCATGCAGACCGCTCGTCCCCCGTCCCCCGTGCCCCGGAGGTGCCCCGTGCGCCAGTTGTCCGCTCCCCTCCGCCTGGCCGCCGCCGCGCTCGCGGTCGCGGCCTCGGCGGGCTGCATGAGTGTCGGTGAGGACGCCGCCAAGCCCGGGCCCTCCTCCTCCGCCGACCGCGGCGGTGCGCCGGCCGGAGCCGCGGCCGGGTCCGGCCGCGGCTCCGGGGCGCACGGCGGCGGGCACGGCGCCAAGGACGGTACGGGGAACCAGGGCGGCAAGCCCAAGGAGGACGGCAAGGCCTCCGGCGCGACCGGGGCCACCCCCAGTCCGGGCGGGCCGAGCAACCCGCCGGGTGCGCCCTCCCCGTCGGCGGGCCCGGGCGGAGGCGCGGGCGGCCAGGGCGCCCAACAGCCCCCGCCGGGCGGGTCCGCGGGGGCCGGCGGGCCGGGCGGCGGCCACCACCCGCCGCCGAGCGCGACCCCGGAGCCCCCGGCGCCGACGCCTCCTGTGACGGAACCCACTCCGCAGCCGCCGGACCCCTCGCCCCCGGAGCCGCCGGCCGAAACGCCCCCCGCCGGGCAGCCCTAGCTTCGGCAGCGACCGCGCACACCGGTCCGGCCTCCGGTATCGCCGCAGGTCAGAGGGGGTCCGGGTGGGGTAACTTGCCAGACCCGGGGGAGGGTGCGTATGGTTATAGATCGTTTGATCCCATTGCCCGGCGCCGAATCCGAAGAGCGCCGTGTGGCGCGTACTCTCCCAAGCCGTGGCTGACCGCATTGAGGCGGTCGATTTGCGATTCACGGAGTTTGGGCGCGTGCCGAGACTCCGGAAGGTTTCGCATTTCGTATGTCCATTTCCAGTTCTGACCGTTCCGTCATGCCCGAGAACGACTCCAACGAGATCGTCGACGCCGAGGCCCTTGTGGTCACCGAGGCCATTGAGGCCATCGAGGCGGACGAGATCATCGAGGCCCTCGAGGCCGACGTGAACACCGACGAGTTCTTCGAGGACTCCGCCGCCGGCTTCGACGACGAGGCGGAGGCCGACGCCGACGCCGAGCCCACGATCACCTTCAGCGACCTCGGTCTGCCGGACGGCATCGTGCGCAAGCTCGCCCAGAACGGCGTCACCGCCCCCTTCCCGATCCAGGCCGCGACCATCCCGGACGCCCTGGCCGGCAAGGACATCCTCGGCCGAGGCCGCACCGGCTCCGGCAAGACCCTCTCCTTCGGTCTGCCGACCCTGGCCTCGCTGGCCGGCGGCCACACCGAGAAGAAGAAGCCCCGCGCGATCATCCTCACGCCGACGCGTGAGCTCGCGATGCAGGTTGCGGACGCCCTCCAGCCCTACGGCGACGTCCTCGGCCTGAAGATGAAGGTCGTCTGCGGCGGTACCTCCATGAGCAACCAGATCTTCGCTCTGGAGCGCGGTGTCGACGTCCTCGTCGCCACCCCGGGCCGTCTGCGCGACATCATCAACCGCGGTGCCTGCTCCCTGGCGAACGTCCAGGTCGCGGTTCTCGACGAGGCCGACCAGATGGCCGACCTGGGCTTCCTGCCCGAGGTCACCGAGCTGCTCGACCAGATCCCCGGCGGCGGCCAGCGCATGCTCTTCTCCGCCACCATGGAGAACGAGATCGGCACCCTGGTCAAGCGCTACCTGACCGACCCGGTGACGCACGAGGTCGACAGCGCCCAGGGCAACGTCACGACCATGACGCACCACGTCCTCGTCGTGAAGCCGAAGGACAAGGCGCCGGTCACCTCCGCCATCGCCGCCCGCAAGGGCCGCACGATCATCTTCGTCCGCACCCAGCTGGGCGCCGACCGCATCGCCGAGCAGCTCGTCGAGTCCGGCGTGAAGGCCGACGCGCTGCACGGCGGCATGACGCAGGGTGCCCGTACCCGCGTCCTCGCCGACTTCAAGGACGGCTACGTCAACGCGCTCGTCGCCACCGACGTCGCCGCCCGCGGCATCCACGTCGACGGCATCGACCTGGTCCTGAACGTGGACCCGGCCGGCGACCACAAGGACTACCTGCACCGCTCGGGCCGTACCGCCCGCGCCGGCAAGTCCGGTGTGGTCGTGTCGCTGGCGCTTCCGCACCAGCGCCGCCAGATCTTCCGCCTGATGGAGGACGCGGGCGTCGACGCCACGCGTCACATCGTCCAGGGCGTCGGCGCCTTCGACCCGGAGGTCGCCGAGATCACCGGTGCCCGTTCGCTGACCGAGGTCCAGGCCGACTCCGCGAACAACGCCGCCAAGCAGGCCGAGCGCGAGGTCGCCGAGCTGACCAAGCAGCTCGAGCGCCTGTCGCGCCGTGCCATCGAGCTGCGCGAGGAGGCCGACCGCCTCGTCGCCCGCTCCGCCCGTGAGCGCGGTGAGGACCCGGAGGCTGCCGTCGCCGAGGTGGCCGAGGCCGCCGAGGCCGAGGTCGCGGCTGCCGCCGCTGCCGCTGCCGCCGAACTGGCCGCGCAGGAGCGTCGCGAGGAGCAGCGCGCCCAGCGCGACGACCGCGGCAACTTCGAGCGTCGCGACAACCGCGGCGGCGACCGCGGTGGCGACCGTGGCGGCTTCCGCTCCGGTGGCGACCGCGACAACCGCGGTGGCGACCGTGGCGGTGACCGTGGCGGCTTCCGCCGCGACGACCGTGGCGGCCGTCCGTCCGGCGGCTTCAACCGCGATGACCGCGGTGGCGACCGTGGCGGCTTCCGCTCGGGCGGCGACCGTCCGTCCGGTGGTGGCTTCCGCTCCGGTGGCGAGCGTCCCGCCGGTGGCGGCTTCCGCCGCGACGACCGTCCCTCGGGCGGCTTCAACCGCGACGACCGCGGTGGCGACCGTGGCGGCTTCCGCCGCGACGACCGCCCGTCCTCCGGTGGTGGCTTCAACCGTGACGACCGTCCGTCCTCCGGCGGTTTCCGCTCCGGTGGCGACCGTCCCACCGGTGGCGGCTTCCGCCGCGACGACCGCCCGTCCGGTGGCTTCCGCGCCGGCGGCGCCGGCGACCGCCCGTACGGCCGCCGCGACGACCAGCGCCCGTCCGGTTCCGGTTCGACCGGCTCCTTCGGCGGCGGCCGCCGCGAGGACAAGCCGCGCTGGAAGCGCAACGGCTGATACCGGCTGACCTGATTGCCTGACAGGGCCCCCACGACACCGTCGTGGGGGCCCTGTTGCGCGTCCCGCAGCGCCCGGCCGGACCCACGACAGGCCGGTCGCCCGATACCCGATCGGCTGACCGGCGGTCTCCGGCTATGCTCTGGGGTGAGCGCGTGGAGGGCCATTAGCTCAATTGGCAGAGCAGCGGACTTTTAATCCGTTGGTTGTCGGTTCGAGTCCGACATGGCCTACGGCTTGAGGAGCGCCCCGCCCGGTTCCGACCGGGCGGGGCGCTCCGTCGTTTCCGGGCAGCCGATGGGCGCGGCGCCCCTGCCCTCCCGGACGCCCGCTGCCCCGCCTCCCGCACGCCCGTAGCCCCGGCCCTGCCCCGGCCACGGCCCCCGCCCCCCGCCTCCCGCGGCCTCGGAGTCCGTTGCCCGGCGCGCGGCCCAACTCGGCTGCCGTGGAACGGGGTTCCGCGCCGGCCCGGGGCCCCGGGGAGGTGTCCCGCACTTCCGCTCCCGAGGTCAGTTACAGGGCTCTGACCTGCGGTGATACCTCTCGTGGAGGTGGCCGGGAGGTTAATTGGCGGAGGCCTCCCCCCGGATGGCGTAGAGTTGTGTCTACCGACGCGGGGTGGAGCAGCTCGGTAGCTCGCTGGGCTCATAACCCAGAGGTCGTAGGTTCAAATCCTGCCCCCGCTACTCAGTACGAAGGCCCGGTTCCCTTGGGAACCGGGCCTTCGTCGTGTCCGCCCCCGGTCCTGCCCTCACCCGTTCGGCCACCGCCGGGTCGCCCGGTGCCCGCCCGGGGCGACAGCCTTGGGGGGCGGAGCCGCAGCAGGCCCGCACCCGTGCGAGCGACCGGGCGGCAGGAGAGCAGCGTGGCGGGGCTGGGGCAGCGGGACAGGGACGAGCGCACGGGCGGCGCTGGGACCCGTGCGGCCCGCCGGGTGGTCCGGGTCCTGCCGGGCGCGCTGATCGCCGTCGGGCTGTGCTTCGACGTACTGACCCCGCCCAGCTTCACCGGATCGCCCTTCTTCTCCGCGGCCCCGCTGATCGCCGCCCCGCTGTTCAGCTTCCGGGCCACGGCCCTGACCGGGGCGCTGGCCTCGCTCGCGGTGGTCCTGCTGCACCTCTACAACGGCACCACCTGGAAGGTCGAGGCGCTGACCGAGCTGGCGACCGTCGTGACCGTGTCCGGGCTGGCGCTCCTGACCAACGGCGTGGTGCGGCGCAGTGGCGAGCAGCTCGCCTCGGCGCGCGGGATCGCCGAGGCCGCCCAGCGCGCCGTGCTGCCGACGCCGGCGGATCGGATCGGCGGTCTGGACGTCGCCGCCTGGTACGAGGCCGCGCAGGCCGACGCGTTCATCGGCGGGGACCTGTACGCCGTCCAGGACACCCCGTACGGCGTGCGGCTGGCGGTGGGGGACGTACGGGGCAAGGGGCTGGGCGCGGTGGAGACGGTGGCCGTGATGCTCGGGGCCTTCCGGGAGGCCGCGGAGACCGAACCGACGCTGGAGGGCGTCGCGCAGCGGCTGGAGCGGGCGCTGGCCCGGGAGGGCACCCGGCGCGACAGCCTGGACGCGGTGGAGGGCTTCACCACGTGCGTGCTCGGCGAGGTCCCGCCCGGGGCGGGGGTGCTGCGGCTGGTCAACCGGGGGCATCCCGAGCCGCTGCTGCTGCACGGGGACGGCGCGCTGGCCGTCCTCGCCCCGCTGGAGACGGCGTTGCCGCTCGGCATGGGGGCGCTGGGGGCCTGGCCGGACCGGGCCGAGGAGTGGGCCTTCCCGGCGGGGGCCACGCTGCTGCTGTACACGGACGGGCTGACCGAGGCCCGGGACCGGTCGGGGGCCTTCTACGATCCGGCGGACCGGCTGCGCGGGCGGGTCTTCCCGGGGCCGGACGCGCTGCTGAGCGCGCTCAGCAGCGATGTGCGACGACATACGGGCGGCGGGGCGACGGACGACATGGCGCTGCTGGCGGTGGGCCGGCCGGGGACGGGGCAGCCGGAGCGGCGGCGGACCGTGCCGGTGGTCCCCCGCGACGGCGCCGCGTGACGGCACGTGTCCGAAAGGACGCACTCCGCAATGCATATGACGCCCCGTCATGGCGCGCCTGTGGCCGAAGAGGAGGGGGCGCCGGTCGATTTTTGCCCCTGTTGATCCGCGTCTGGCGGGACAAGTGCTGGCCAAAGCTGTTCGATGAGTGGCCGATTGGTGCGAACGGTCAATCGCAACAGCTTGGAATCACTCCCCTGTGTCTATTACCGTTCGATAACGCAGTGCGGTCGTCCCAGCCGTCGCAAGAGACGGCGCCGTGCGTGCGCCCCTGAGGAGTGTGCCCCGGTGGCCTCCAACGTGCCTGCCCCTGAAGGCATCGAGATCCAGGAGCCGCCCACGGCCGGCGCCTGGGGCGAGTGGAACCCCACCGAGGACTCGGTCCGCCCGGTCCGCGGCAAGCACCGGGTGGCCAGGCAGCGCGGAGGACTCGCCCGCAGCTCCACCGTGCTCGGTGTCGGCGTCATCGCGGCGGTCGGCGCGGGCGGCATCGCCACCGCGCAGGACCGCCCGCAGGTCGCGATATCCCTGCCCTCCCTGCCCGACCTGATGGGCGGGAGCCCCTCCGGGGGCGACGGCCCGGCCGGCTCCGGGGACGCGGGCGCAGGCGACGCCGTGCGGAACGCGGACGGCGGTTCGGGGCAGGCGGCCGGCGCGGTCGCCGGGGGCGGGATCATCCCGCGCCAGGCCGATCGCCAGGCGGACGCCGGCGAGGTGCTGCGCAGCCGCATCCTCCAGCAGGCGGAGTCCCAGCAGGACGCCGCCCGGGCCCGGGTCCAGGCCGAGGCCGAGCGGATCGCGCGGGAGGCCGCCGCCCAGGAGGCCAGGGGCAGCAGGGAGGAGGCCCGCAAGGTCGCCGAGGAGGCGGCCGCGGAAGCCGAGGCGAAGACCGCCCGGGAGGCGGAGGAGGCCCGCAGGGCCGCCGAGGCGAAGGCCGAACAGGAGCGCGCCGCCAAAACGGCCGGCGGCTACTCCCTGCCCACCTCGGCCTACACCCTCACCTCGCGCTACGGCGCCGCCGGTTCCATGTGGTCCTCCGGACACCACACCGGCCTCGACTTCGCCGCCCCGACCGGCACCCCGGCGAAGGCCGTCGCCGCCGGGAAGATCGTCTCGGCGGGCTGGTCCGGGGCGTACGGCTACCGGATCGTGCTGGAGCTGGAGGACGGCACGGAGGTCTGGTACTGCCACCTGTCCTCGATGTCGATCACCTCGGGGCCGGTGGGAGCGGGCGAGACGATCGGCCGCGTCGGCGCCACCGGCAACGTCACCGGCCCCCATCTCCACCTGGAGGTACGCAAGGGCGGCTCGACGGTGGACCCGATGGCCTGGCTGAACTCCAAGGGCCTGAGCGTCTAGTGCTGTGACCGGACGGGTCCACCCGGGAGCCCCTCGGCCCGAGAGCCCCCGGAGCCCCGGGTGCCCCGGGGTCCCCTGGGGGCGGGCACGCCGGCCGGCGCCGCCCCGCCGGACGCCGCCGCCGGGCCGGGCCCGGCGAAGGGGTCGAACCACGGCGGCAGCAGATCCTCCATGACCGCCGCCCGGGCCAGCGCGGGCCCCGCCGTCGCCCGCCGCAGCCACAGCCGCTGCAGCAGCTCCCTCTCCCGGCGGGCGAAGTCCGGCTCTCCCGGCGGCCCGCCGCGGCGTGCCCCGTTCCGCAGCAGCGCCAGGGCGGCCGCGTCCGCCTCGTACCGCGCGACCGTCCGGGCGGCGGGCCGGCCCCCGCTGCGCCGCGCCAGGGCGCGGGCCAGCGACCGGGCGGGCATCGAGGCCAGCGCCGGCACCTCGGCCGGACCGAGCCAGCCCGCGGCCGCGTACACGGCGAGTTCGCCCGCGACGGCCCGCAGGCGCCGCCGCCGTATCCGCACGGCCAGCCACACCAGCAGTCCGAACGCCGGGACCATCACGCACCCGTAGACCACGTAGAAGCCGTACTCCCCGAATTGCGAGGAGCCGTTCCACAGCGCGTGCAGGCCCATGGCCGCCGCCAGGCCGAGCAGGGGCAGGCCGATCCGGGGCGCGCGGCGGGAGGCGCGGGCGGCCGCGCCGAAGCCGAGCCCGGTGAGGACGGTGAACAGCGGGTGCGCGAACGGCGACATCACCATGCGGACGAAGAACGTCGCCGCGGTGACCGAGTCCAGCACCGGGGCGCCTTGGAGGAGGTCCTCGTCGAAGGCGTTGCCGAGGTAGAGGATGTTCTCGGTGAAGGCGAACCCGGTGGCGGTGAAGCCGGCCGCCACGAAACCGTCGGCGGGCCCGGTGAAATGGCGTCTGCGGAACACGAACACCAGCAGCAGGGCGGCCGCCTTGGCGCTCTCCTCGACCACCGGGGCGATCGCGACCGAGCCGAGCTGGTCGGCGTCGCCGGGGTCGGCGGTGGCCGCGGCGACCCACCGGGTGGCGAAGCTGTTGGCCAGTATGGCGATCAGCGCCGCCGTGCAGGCGCCCCAGCCGAAGCAGAACAGCAGTTGGTGCCGGGGGGCGGGCGCGGCCCGGCCCAGCCACCGGAAGGCCGCCACGAGCGGCGGTACGGGGACCAGGGCCAGGCCGAGGCCCACGAGGAAACCGGGGGTGCCGGTCTGCTCCCGCACGAGTTCGAGGATCGCGATGCCCGTGGCGCCGAGCAGGACGACGACCACGCACGTGCGGACCGCGCCCGACGGACGTGCGAGCACACGGGGGAGCGCTCGGAACACACCATGACCCTACCGAGTCGCTCGGACACGGGCGGTGACGTTGTCAGTTCTCCGTGCGACGGAAGAGCAAGTCGTGTACCAGGTGGCCCTTGTCGAGGCCCTGGCCCTCGAAGCGGGTGAGCGGGCGGAAGTCGGGGCGGGGCGCGTACCCGCCGTCCGCCCGGGTGTTCTCGAAGTCCGGGTGCGCGGTGAGGACTTCGAGCATCTGCTCGGCGTACGGCTCCCAGTCGGTCGCGCAGTGCAGTACGGCTCCGGGGGCGAGCCGGGAGGCGGCCAGGGTGAGGAACTCCGGCTGGATCAGCCGGCGCTTGTGGTGGCGGGCCTTGGGCCAGGGGTCGGGGAAGTACACGCGGATGCCGGCCAGGGACTCGGGCGGCAGCATCTCGCGGAGCAGGATGATGGCGTCGCCGTTGGCCACACGGACGTTGGTCATGCCGCCCCGCTCGGCCAGGGCCAGGAGGTTGCCCTGGCCGGGGGTGTGGACGTCGGCGGCGAGGATTCCGGTGCCGGGGTCGGCGGCGGCCATCTGCGCGGTGGCCTCGCCCATGCCGAAGCCGATCTCCAGGACGACGGGGAGGCCGCCGAAGAGGGCCTTGAGGTCGAGGACCTCGTGGCCGTCGATGTCCAGGCCCCAGGTGCCCCACAGGCGCTTGAGGGCTTCGCCCTGGCCGGTGGTGACCCGGCTGCGGCGGGGCTGGAAGCTGCGGATCCGCCGCTCGTGGTGCGAGCCGGCCGGGTCCGGCGAGGGGCCGTCGGGGAAGCGGGGCTCGGTCCGCCACTTGGGCGGCACGTACGCGTCCGCCTCCGGCGCGGGGTCCGGACGGTGGGACGGCTGGGAATTCAGGGACTCAGGCACAATGCGCTGATTCTACGACGGGGGCCGGAACGGACCGCCGCGACGATGCGGGGCGGTCGGCCCCGCCGTCTTCGCCCGGGGACGGGCGGGTCAGGCCGAGCCGAGGGTGCGAAGGGTGCGGGTGGCGATCTCGCGGCCGATCGGGAGCGACGCGGTCGCCGCGGGCGACGGGGCGTTCAGGACGTGCACCGTGCGCGGGGCGTCCCGGATCAGGAAGTCGTCCACCAGCGTGCCGTCCCGCAGGACCGCCTGCGCACGGACCCCGGCCCCCGAGGGCCGGAGGTCCGCCGGGGTGACGGCCGGCAGCAGGCGGCGTACCGCCCGGGTGAAGGCCTGCTTCGACAGCGAGCGGCGGATCTCGCCCGCCCCGTACCGCCAGTGCCGGGCGGCCATCCGCCAGGAGCCCGGCCAGGCCAGCTCCCCGGCCAGGTCCGCGGGCCGGACGGTGCCCCAGTCGTAGCCCTCGCGGGCCAGCGCCGGCACGGCGTTCGGGCCGACGTGGACGCCGCCGCCGATGCCCCGGGTCAGGTGCACCCCGAGGAAGGGGAAGGCCGGGTCCGGCACCGGGTAGACCAGGCCGCGGACCAGGTCCGGTCGGGTGAGGTCGTAGTACTCGCCGCGGAAGGGGATGATCCGCATGCCCGGGTCGTCCCCGGCCAGCCGGGCGATCCGGTCGCACTGCAGGCCCGCGCAGTTCACCAGGACGCGGGCCCGGACCACCAGGCCCGCGGTGGTGCGGACCGCGACGGCGGACGGGCGCCGGGAGATCAGGTCGACCGCGCCGCCGTAGACGATCTCCGCGCCCGAGGACTCCGCCAGCTGGGCCGCGACCCGGCCGTAGTCCACGATCCCGGTGCTGCCGACGTGGATCGCGGCCAGCCCGCGGACCTCCGGCTCGTACTCCGTGATCTGGGCCGGGCCCAGCTCGCGCACCGGGATGCCGTTCTTCCGGCCGCGCTGGACCAGGGCGTGCAGCCGCGGCAGCTCCTCGCGCTCGGTGGCGACGATCAGCTTGCCGGTCACCTCGTGCGGGATGCCGTGCTCCGCGCAGAACTTGACCATCTCGGCGGCGCCGCGCACCGCGAAGCGCGCCTTCAGCGACCCGGGGCGGTAGTAGATGCCGCTGTGGATCACCCCGCTGTTGCGCCCCGTCTGGTGCCGGGCGGGCCCGGCCTCCTTCTCCAGGACGACCACGCGGGTCCCCGGAGCCAGGCGCGACAGGGCGTGCGCCGTCGCCAGGCCGACGATCCCGCCGCCGATCACCAGCACATCGCAGTCCACGCCGCCGCCCACCACGCTGACACCTCCCACCCCTGCATACTGCACCCCGGCACCGACAACACGACTACGCGGGGGCCACCAGCAGCGGGCGGGCCCGCTCGCGCAGCTCCGCGACCCGCGGCTCGTCCCCGTACGGCTCGAGGCGGTGCAGCAGGTCCCGTACGTACTCGGTCGTGCGCGCGGAGGAGATCCGGCCCGCCACCTCCACCGCGCGGGTCCCCGCCGCGCACGCCGCGTCCAGATTCCCCGATTCCAGCTCGGCAACCGCACTCACGACCAGCCGCAGCCCGTGCGAGCGCACGTACTCCTCGGTCGGCCGGGAGAGGGCCTGCTCGGTGAAGCGCCGCACCTGCCGGGGGAGTCTGAGGTCCCGGTAGCATTCCGCCGCATCCGCCGCGAACCGGTCGTACGAATAGAAACCGAGCCAGACCGGATCGGGGTCCCCCTCCCGGGAGCGCTCCAGCCAGCCCTCCGCCGCCCGCAGCGCCGCCCCGGCGGCGGCCGGATCGCCCGCCTTCGCGTGGGCGCGGGCCTCGACGAGCCGGAAGAAGCTCATGGTGCGGGCGGTGGCCAGGCCCCGGTTGCGCTCGACCGCGGCCTGCGCGAGGTCCACGCCCTCGTCCGGGAAGTCCCGGTAGGTCGCCTGGAGGGACATGGAGGCCAGGACGTATCCGCCGAGCGGGACGTCCCCGGCCGCGCGGGCCAGCCGCAGCGCCTGGATGTAGTAGCGCTGGGCCGCCTCCTGCTGGCCGGTGTCGAAGGCCATCCACCCGGCCAGCCGGGTCAGTTCGGCGGTCGCCCCGAACAGCGCACGGCCCACCTCGTCGGTGTACGAGCCCAGCAGCAGCGGCGCCGCGTCCACCCGCAGGCACTCGGGGACCATCGACGAACGCCAGTCGCCGCCGCCGTACTTGGAGTCCCAGCGGCGCGCGTCGTCGGCGGCCTCGCGCAGCTTCGCCACGTCGCTGTGGCCCACGCGCTGCGGCGCGGGGTCCGCGGCCGGCTGCTGCGGGGAGGGCTGCTGCGGTACGGGCTGCTGCGGTACGGGGGCCTGTGCCGCGGGGCCCTGTCGGCCTGCGGCCGGTCCCGGTGCCGGTGTCGCCGGTCCCGGGGGCGCCGGGGGTGCGCCGGGCGCGGTGGGCGTGGTGGGCGCACCCGGTGCCGCGGACGCTGCGGGTGCGCCGGATGTGCCGGGGGCCTTGGCGGCCGGAGGTCCGGTGACCCGCGCCGCCGGCTCCCGTGCCACCGAGCCGTCGGCGGGGGATATCAGCCACCGCGAGGCGGGCGTCGCGTACGCCGAGACGGAGAAGGAGCCCGCGAGCGACTGCCAGATCCCGCCACCGCCGCGCCGACCGGCGAGGTCCAGCCGGTAAAGGTCGGTGGCCGAGCGCACCGCCGCGCCCACGTCGCGCGGGAAGGCCAGGCCCACCTCGGGCGCGGGGTCGGCGTCCGCCAGCCCGATCTCGTGCAGCGGGACCGGTCGCCCCAGCTTCGAGCCGATCGCGGCCGCGATCAGATGCGGGGCCGCCCCCTGCGGGACCATCCCCTTCGACACCCACCGGGCCACCGACGTCTTGTCGTACCGAAGCGTCAGGCCGCGCTGCGCGCCGAGGTCGTTGACCCGCCGGGCCAGCCCGGCGTTGCTGATGCCCGCAAGGGCGAGGACGGCGCCGAGTTTCTCATTGGGCTCGCGGAGCTCCCTGGACATGCGCCACCCCTCGTCACACGCGGAACGCAGACGCCGCCGGGGCATAGGCGCCCGGCATTTCGTAAACCCAGCGTAGTTCCCCGCCTCCCAAGCGTTAAGGCCCCTCCTTCCCTATGGCGGGATTGTTGTCCGTTCGCACAGTCGGACCCGGACCGCACCCGGGGCGTGCGTCTCCCGTCGTGCTCCGTCCGTGTGGCCGTGCGCCCGCCCGTGCGCTCTGGCCGGTCCGGGAGCCCGGCGATTCGATGTGCGGTGCGTGGGTCGGCCCACTGCGCTGATCGAGCGGGCCGGGGGATGCCGCTGCCTCAATCCCCGCGGGTGGCGGAACGGGCCGGGGGGCGGTTTCCGCCTCCCGGACCGCGCCCGCGCGCCGGGTGCCCCGCGTACCCGTCGGCTCCCGGGGCGGCCGAAGAATGGCCGAAAGCGACCTATGGGGCGGTGGGAACGGAACGCCAAATACCGCATGGCTGAGGCGTGTTCGTTTGCATGTGCGCCCCCCTTAACCCCTCTCGTACGCCTGTCCCGTGGCAGCATGGACCCGAGCCACCCGGGGTCCCGTCGGCCGCGCCCTCAGCGCCGTCCGTGCTGCCTGTGCCCCGGTCATGTGCCCACGGGCTGGGGAGGCGGCGGTGCGCTGGTTGGTGGGTTGGAGCAGTATCGCCGCGAGCTTCGGCACGGCCGGCCGCGTCGTCGGCCACGGGTCCGGCCGCGGCGCCGGCCACGGCCAGGACCCGTACGGGCAGGGCGGATACGGCTCCGGCGGGTACGGCTCCGGCGACCACGCCGAGGGCGGCGCCCCGCTCCGCGGCGGCATCGCCGACGCCGCCCATCCCGGCGACCCCGGCGCGGACGCCGAGCGCACGGTCCACCCCGTCGGCGCCCAACTCCTGTGGGGCGACCCCGACCCCCTGTGGGCCGTCGGCGACTGGCGCCCCGACGAGATCCGCACCCTCACCGCCGACCCCGCCGACCCCTTCACCCGGCTCGCCGTCCTCGGCTGCTGCGGTGCCACCGACGCCGAACTGCGCCGCGCCCTCTACGCCGCCCGCGGCGGTGCGCTGCGCCACCTCACCCAGTGGTCCGGCAGCTACACCGCCGTCGTCCAGGCCGGCCGCCGCATCACCGTCCTCGGCGACCTGGCGGGCGCGCGGCCCGTCTTCTACACGCCCTGGGCGAGCGGCACCGCGTACGCCACCGCCGCGCTCCCCCTCGCCGACCTCATCGAGGCCCAGCTCGACATCGGCCACCTCGCCGCGCTGCTGGCCTGCCCCGACAGCCCCGAGGCGCTGGGCGACGGCACACCGTACGCCGGGGTCCGGCGCATCCCGCCCGGCCACGCCCTCATCCTGCGCGAGGGCTCCCGCGAGATCACCGGCTACGAGCAGGCGGCCTCCCTCGCGGTGGCCGCGCCCGAGGCCGACCCCGAGCGCGCGGTGGAGGGCGTACGGGAAGCACTGGTGGACGCCGTGCGCGCCCGGCTCACGGCGCCCCGGCATGCTCCCGACGCGATGCCGCCGTACGATCCCGGCCCCGTGCCCGGAATGGGCCCCGCCGACCGGCGCGCCGCCCGCGGCGCCCCGGCCCCCGGCGTCGGCGCCGACCTCTCCGGCGGCAGCGCCTCCGCCACGCTCGCCCTGCTCGCGGCCGGGCTGCCCGGCGCCCCGGGCACCCTGCTGAGCCCGGCCGGGGCCCGTCTGCTGGCCGTCACCTTCAACGACCTCGCCACCCCGCAGGGCCGCGAGGCCGAGCTGGAGCGGGCCCACGCCATCGCGGCCGATCCGCGCCTGCACCACGTCGTGGTGGCCGCCGCCGAGGAAGCCCTCCCGTACGCCGAGCTCGACGGGCCGCTGACCGACGAACCCGGCCCCTCGCTGGTCTTCGCCGCCCGCGAACGCCGCCGGCTGGCCGCCGGGTCCGCCGACCACTTCACCGGCCACGGAGCCCGCCAGGTCCTCGACGCGCACCCGGCCCGCATGGCCGACCTCCTGATGGACCGCCGCCGCCGGCACCTGCTGCGCCCGGTCGCCGCCCTCGCCCGGTCCGCCTCGGCCTCGGGCGAGTCCCTGCTGGTCCCGCTCACCGTGTACTCCGCCGCCCGCCGCCTCGCCCGTACGACGTACCGCGCGGGCATGGAGGCCGCCGCGGCCCGGCTCCGCGAGGGCGGGGTCGCCGTCCGCCCCAGCGGCCCGGTGGATGCCTCACTGGCCGCACTGGCCTGGTCCCGGCCCGGTCCCGCGGCGGGCTGGCTGACGGGCGAGGCACTGGCGGAAGTATCGATCCGGCTGGCGGCCGCGGCCGGCCGACCGCCGCTGTCCCTGCGCCCCGGAGAGGCCCGCGCCCGCGCGGTCCTGTCCCGGCACGCCGCCGACCACCGGGTCTTCGAGCAGGCCGTGGAGGTCCGCAGCCAGCGCCTGCACGCCCCCTTCCTCGACAACCAGGTCGTCCGGGCCGCCCGCGCACTCCCCGAGTCCCTGCGGGTCCAGCCCGGGGCCCGCGCCGCGATCCTGCGCACCGTGCTGTCCTCCGCCGGGGTACGCGACCTGCCGCCCGGCTGGGGCGTCACCGCCCACACCGCGAACGAGACGGCGACCCGGCTGGGGCTGCGGGCCGCCCTGACCGAACTGCTGGCCCTCTTCACCTCGCCGCTGCTCGCGGACGCCGGCCTGATCGACGCCCGGGTGGTCCAACAGGCCCTGATCGACGCCGCGGACGGGCGCCCGGTCCCGCTGGACGGGCTGGCGGAGCTCGTGTCCATGGAGCTGTGGCTCGGCCGCCTCCTGGCCCGCCGCGGCACCTGCTGGACGGGCACCACGGCGGCCCGCCGCCGCGCGGTCCCGGAGGGCGTCCCGGTCCACCGCCCAGCCCTGTCCTGAACCCGCCGCCCGCGAAGCGCCCGCCCGCCCCCGGCAATCCGCGCGCTGCCCGGGGGCCCGGTGATCCGCCCGCCGCTCCGGCCCGGGACCCGGCGAAGTATCTGCCGCACGCCGCACGCCGCACGCCGCCCGCTGCTCCCGCCCGTGCGCGGAACGCGCCTGTCGGGCCCGGCCGAACCGACGCCCCGCCGCCGGCCGACGACGGCCGACCCGCCGAGGCCGTACGGGCCTTCGCCGCGGCCGCCGCCCCGCGCGCGGGACTCCCCGTCGGGCCTTCGAGCACGGCCTCGCCGGCCGGGCCGCCCCGGGTCCGGCACGACCGCCGCGCACGGGGAGGCGGTCGGGGCCGCCGTCGGCCCGGCCGCTCTCGACGCCGCCGCGTCAACGGCAGCGGATGACGGCCTCGGCCCAGCTCGCCAGCGTCGGCAGCGCGCCCTGCCCGGCCCGCTCCACCACCAGCCGCAGCGTCGTACGGCCGGTCAGCGGGACCTCCACGGCCACGGCCGGGTCCCCGTACCCGAGGGCCGCGGAGCGCCACAGCCGTTGCCCGTCCCCGTACACGGAGAACCGTGCCGTGCCGTCGGTGAACATCGACAGGCCGTCCACCCCGGCCCGCGCCGAGAAGGAGGCGCACTGCCGGTTCAGCTCGATCTCCACCGAGGAGCGGGAGTCCACGGTGATCCCGTGTCCGAACCGCCGGTCGCCCACCTCCAGCCCCCGGCGCTGCCACACCCAGCTGCTGCGCCAGGTCCGGAGCTCCGGGCCGGTGTGGTCCCCGTAGGCGGAGTGGCCGAGCGAGGCCAGCTGGAACCCCCGCGGCTGCTGCGGCGCCGGCCTCGCCGTGGACGGCGAGGGCCGCACCCGCGACGGCGCGGGCACGGGCGTCGGCGAGGGGGCCGCCGGCCGGGAGGGTGCGGGCGCCGACGCGGGCGCCGGGGGAGCGGCCGGCACCGGCCTCGACGGCCCCGGCGCCGTCTTCCGCGGCGGCGGTACGGAGCTCCGCGCGGCCGGCGGCGGCACCACGGGCGTTTCCGGCTCCGGTTCCGGTTCCGGTTCCGGCTCCGGCGGCGGTACGGGGGCCGCGGGCACCACCGGCGCTGCCGCACTCGGCGCGGGCTTCGCCCGGGCCTGCGGCTCGGTGTCGTCCCCGGCCAGCGCGAACACCACCCCCGCGGCCGCGGCGACCGCGATCCCGGCGGCGATGGCGGCCTTGGCCGGCAGCCCGAGCCCCTCGGACACCGCGGCACCCCCGGCCCCGGCCCCCGCTCCGGCACCGCCCGCCGCACCCCCGGCAGCCCCCGACCCGGCACCACCACCCGCAGCTCCGGCCCCCGCCCCCGCTCCCGCCCCCGCGGCCGACCCGCCGACGGCGGCCGCCGCTGCCCCGGCCCCGCCCGCGGCGACGGCTCCGCCGGCCACCACTCCCGCGGTCTTGGCCGCGTACCCCGCCGCGAACCACCCGATGACCGCCACCGGGAGCAGCGCCGGAATGCCCGCGTTGACGTCCTTGAGCTCCCCGGCGGCCAGCCGGCACTTCGCGCACTCCTCCAGGTGCTTGCGCAGCCCCCGCTCCGCCCGCGTGCGCAGCCCGCCGCGCGCGTAGGCGCCCAGCCGGTCCGCGTACCGTGCGCAGTCGCCGCCCTCGCCCAGTGCCGCACTCACATGGGCCTGCAGGTACGCCTGCTTGAGGCCCTCCCGAGCCCGACCGGCCAGCACCGCGGTGGCGTTGGCGCTCAGCCCGAAGAGCGGCGCGACCGCACTGGGCGAAGCCTCCTCCACGGTGGTGTGCCACAGCACGGCCTGCCACCGCTCGGGCAGGCTCCGGAAGGCCTGCATGGCCATCGACTGCTCGGCTTCGTGCATCGCCCGTACGTCGGCGCCCCGTTCGAGCGTGACGTCGCCGGACAGCCCGGCGATGCCGCTGCCCTCCGCACCCGCACAGGCCTGCTCCGCGAAGACGGCGAAGTCCTCGACGAGCTGCTCCCGCCGCGCGGTCTTCGTCCAGGTCGCCGCGACCCTGCGCACGGTGGTCAGCAGATAGGCCCGCACCGACTGGTCCGGCCCCGCCCCGCCCCGCACCGCCTCGAGCGTCCGCGCGAACACCTCGGCGGTCAGGTCGTCGGCGGTGTGCCCGTCCCGGCAGCAGGTCCGCGCGTAGCGCCGTACCGAGTCGGCGTGGCGACGGAACAGCTCCTCGTACGCACCGTCGTCACCGCCCCGCATCCGCAGGATCAGGTCGGCGTCGGACGGAGGCGGCTCGGCCCCGAAGCCCGCGAGCGCGTGGAGCCCGCCGAGCCCCACGGGACCCGGGGCGGTTCCGGAGCCGGGAGGGACGGCGTGCCGTCCGCCCGGCTCGCGCTGGGCCGGCACCTGCCGGGCGGACAGGCCGCCCGCCCCGGCCCCGCCGCCGACGCCACCGACCGGCTCTTCCCGCCCGTCAACGCTCATCGAGGAAGCCCCCGCACCACACACTCGACCGGTACACCGATGAAGCGTGGCACACGGGGGACGCACGCCGAGGCCCCGCGCGCAGCATCCACTCGTCCGGGCACACTTCGCCGCAACGCCGTGCCTCCGGTGGCCCGTCCGGACGGCGCCCGGTCGAAAAGGCGCCGTCCGAGGAGCCGAGCTGACACGGTGCGTCGTCAGCTCACGAGGTCTGTCAGCTCAGGCGCTCGGTGAGCCCTCGCGGTCAGGAGCTCAGGAGCTCCGTGGTCCGTGAACTCACGCGGTCCGTGAGCGCAGCCCCTCCAGCAGGATGTCGAGCAGCCGCGTCGAAGCCGCCGCCTGCTGCGCCGGATCGGGCAGCGCGGGCGCCGCCGTCGCTATCACCAGCAGCACATCGGCCACCGTGACGTCACCGCGCAGCTCGCCGGCCTCCCTGGCACGGTCCACGAGCCGGCCGACGACCTCCAGCAGCGCGCCGGCGCCCGAGTCCTCCGAAGGCTCGTCCTCGGGCGCCGTACGCGCCCCCACGACCCGCAGGTCGGGGGCGGAGCCACCGGCCGTACCCGCCTGGCGCTGGTGCGGGACCCGCGCCTCGGCGTCCGCGACGCCGTCCTCGCCCGCCGAGTCGACCCGCAGCACCTGCGGCGGCAGCAGCCGCCCGGCGCCCGAGGCGACGGAGGTGCGCAGGAAGCGCGACAGCGCCTGCCACGGCTCCTCCTCCTGGCCGAGTGCGGTCTTGGCCTGGTCGGTCAGCCGGGCGGTCTCCTCCTCGGCTATGCGCCGGACCAGGACGTCCTTGCTCGGGAACCGCCGGTACACCGTGCCGACACCGACCCGCGCGCGCCGCGCCACGTCCTCCATCGGAGCCCCGTAGCCGAGCTCGCCGAAGACCTCGCGGGCCGCGCGCAGGACGTGCTCCAGATTGCGCTGGGCGTCGACGCGCAGCGGCGTGGACCTGCCCACGCCGTGCGTGGTGGCTCCATTCGCGATGCCGCGACCGCTGCTCTCCACCGACAGCGCTGTCGCAGAGCCATGGAAATCGGAAATGTTCATATGTTTCCCCCGGTAATCATTTGTCTCCCCCCGGAGACACTCCCCGCCTTCGCGCCGAGGGGGCCACGGTCAGTGGGGCCCGGTCCTACTCCTCGACGAGATACGAACATAGTTGAGCCAGAGTCAATTCAGAAGAGGCAGCCCCGGACGGACCGCCGCCCGATCGGAGCATCCACCCCGATTTTTCCGCCCGGCCCCTCCGGAATTAGCCATTCCGTACCTTCTGACCTGCGTATTTCCCCCTCCACCCGAGGCCCGGGGCACCCCTGTCCCGGCACTCCCTCCGGTCACACAATGTGTCAGGCCTGTGGACAAACTCCCGGCCACGTTGCGTCATGGGACGGTGAAGGCTGCTAACTCCCGGGGCACGACCCCCGGTACCCCGCCCCGTACGCGCATCCTCGTCGTCGGCGGCGGCTACGTCGGCATGTACACGGCCCTCCGGCTCCAGCGAAAGCTGAGATCCGGCGAGGCCGAGGTCACCGTGGTCACTCCGGAGCCGTACATGACGTACCAGCCCTTCCTCCCCGAAGCGGCCGCGGGCTCCATCTCGCCCCGCCACGTCGTCGTCCCCCTGCGCCGCGTCCTCGACAAGTGCCGCATCGTCATCGGCGAGGCCGAGCGCATCGACCACGCCAAGCGGACCGCCACCGTCACCACCCTGGCGACCGAGGAGGAGGGGACCGGCGCCCTCGAGATCGAGTACGACGAGATCGTCCTCGCCCCCGGATCCATCTCCCGCACCCTCCCCGTCCCGGGACTCGCCGAGTACGGCATCGGGTTCAAGACCGTGGAAGAGGCCATCGGCCTGCGCAACCACGTCATCGAGCAGATGGACATCGCCTCCTCGACGCGCGACCCCGCCCTCCGCGACGCCGCCCTCACCTTCGTCTTCGTCGGCGGCGGCTACGCCGGCGTCGAAGCCCTGGGCGAACTGGAGGACATGGCCCGCTACGCCGCGCGGTACTACCACAACCTCAAGGCCGGGGACATGAAGTGGGTCCTGGTCGAGGCCAGCGACCGCATCCTCCCCGAGGTCGGCCCCGAGATGGGCGTCTACACCATCCGCGAACTGCGCCGCCGCAACATCGACCTGCGCCTGGAGACCCGGCTCGAATCCTGCGAGGACCGCGTCGCCGTCCTCAGCGACGGCGCCCGCTTCCCCACCCGCACCGTCGTGTGGACCGCCGGCGTCAAACCGCACCCGGTCCTCGCCGCCTCCGACCTCCCCCGCAACGAACGCGGCCGCCTCGACTGCACCTCCTTCCTCACCGTCAAGGGAGTCGAGCACGCCTGGGCCGCGGGCGACGCCGCCGCCGTCCCCGACATCACCGCCCCCGAACCGGGCCGCGAATGCGCCCCCAACGCCCAGCACGCCGTGCGCCAGGCCAAAGTCCTCGCGGACAACCTCCTCGCCGCCCTGCGCGGCGAGGTCCTCACCGAGTACGCCCACAAGTACGCCGGCTCCGTCGCCTCCCTGGGCCTCCACAAGGGCGTCGCCCACATCTACGGCCGCAAGATCAAGGGCTACCCCGCCTGGTTCATGCACCGCACCTACCACCTCAGCCGCGTCCCGACCTTCAACCGCAAGATGCGCGTTCTCGCCGAATGGACCCTCTCCGGGCTCTTCAAGCGTGAGATCGTCTCCCTCGGCTCCCTCGAACACCCCAGGGCAGAATTCGAACTCGCCGCAGGAGGCGGCCCCAAGCCCCCTCCGCCCGCCACCGCCCCCCAACCCCCGCAGGACAGCCAGGGCTGACGTTGTCAGTGCGGTCGGCCACACTGGACGTGTGACCATAGGTGCGCTCACACCTGCACAGAGTGACATCGTCCAGTCAGCGACCGACCACGAGCGACACAGCGACCACTTGCGACACCACGAGGCTTGAACGCAGTGAACTTCACGCGCTGGAGCGCCCGGTTTCCCGGAACGCAGCGCCGCGCCGCCGCCCGGACCGACCACGCCGCCGCCCAGGCCAAGCGGGGTGAAGGCTCCGTCCCGGCAGCCCGCGGCGGCCGCGCCGACCCCGCAACCGAGCGGTCCGACCCCGGAGCCAGGCGGCCCGGCCCCGCGACCGAGCGGCCCGCCCCCGCCGCGGACGGCTGCCCCGCCGACCCCCGAGCCCTCGGCGCCGCCGGCCCGTCCGCCGCCGCCGGCCCGCCCGCCCCCTGCCCGGGCGCCCGCGCCGCGGCCCCCTCCCTCGACGAGCTCTCCGCCCGGGAGGTCCTCGACCGCCTGCCGGCCCTGGTCGCCCTCGTCCACGGTCCCGAGCACCGCGTCGCCTACGTCAACGAGGCCTACACCGCGGGCTTCGGCTCCCGCACCCCCGGCGACCCCGCCCACGACAGCCTCCCCGAGCTGGGCGAGCTCGGCCTCCTCCCGCTCCTCGACCAGGTCCAGCGCAGCGGCAGGCCCCGTACCGCCAAGAACCGCACCGCCCCCGGCGGCACCAGCTCGTACACCGTCACCTGCACCCCCGTCGAGTTCCCCAAGGCCGGCCCCGACGGCGACCCCGACGCCCACCACAGCGGCGTCCTGGTCCACCTCGCCGACGTCACCGACCACGCCGAAGCCGCCGAGCGGCTCCGCGCCAGCGAGCGCCGCCAGCGCGAAGCCGCCGTCACCCTCCAGCGCTCCCTGCTCCCCCAGGAGCTCGAACAGCCCGACGACCTCCGCGTCGCCGCCACCTACCAGCCCGGCGGCACCGAGGCGGCCGTCGGCGGCGACTGGTACGACGTCATCACCCTCGGCGCCGGCCGCACCGCCCTCGTGATCGGCGACGTCATGGGCCGCGGGGTCCGCGCCGCCGCCGTCATGGGCCAGCTGCGCACCGCCGTCCGCGCGTACGCCCGCCTCGACCTCCCGCCGCACGAGGTGCTCCAGCTCCTCGACGGCCTCGCCGCCGAGATCGACGCCAGCCAGATCGCCACCTGCGTGTACGCCGTCCACGACCCCAACGAGGGCCTGCTCGCGTACGCCTCCGCCGGCCACCTCCCGATCCTGGTCCGGGACGAGGACGGCACCGTACGCCGCGCCGCCGACCCCACCGGCCCCCCGCTCGGCACCGGCGGCTGGCTCCACACCTCGGGCACCATCGCGCTCGGCCCCGGCTCCACCGCCGTCCTCTACACCGACGGCCTGGTGGAGCGCCGCGGCGAGGACATCGACGAGGGCGTCGCCGCCTTGGAACGCGCCCTCTCCGGCGCCCAGGGCACCCCGGCCGTCATCTGCGACCGCCTGATGCGCGCCCTCGGTGTCGACGCCGACCACGACGACGACGTCGCCGTGATGGTCCTCCAGCAGCCCGCCCGCACCGGAGCCGACGCCGAGCTCTTCCACAACGCCGCCCTGGAACTCCACGGCGGCATCGAGGCGGCCCCGCGCGCCCGTGCCTTCGCCCAGGGAGTCCTCGCCTCCTGGCGCTTCCCGGTCGAACTGTGCGACCTCGGGGTCCTCGCCGCGAGCGAGCTCGTCGCCAACTCCCTCCAGCACGGCACCCCGCCCATGCGGCTGCGGCTGCGGCGCACCGATCGCCGCCTGATCATCGAGGTCACCGACGGGGACGACCACCTTCCGCGCCGCCGCCGCGCCGAGCCGGCCGACGAGACCGGCCGGGGCATCTCCATCGTCGCCACGATCGCCTCCTCCTGGGGCTCCCGCCGAACCCCGGACGGGGGCAAGGCCGTCTGGTGCGAGTTCGCCCTCCCCGACAAGCAGCCCTAGTCACCCGGCCCCCGCACCCGGGCACGCGGACGCCGGGCACGCGGACGCGGGGCACTCGGACGCCGGGCACTCGGACGCCGGGCACTCGGACGCCGGGCACTCGGGTGCGCGGACACCAGGGCACCCGCACCCGGGCACGCGCAAGGCCCCGGTCCACCGGACCGGGGCCTTGCGCCTTCTGTCTTCCCGCCGCGCTACGCGTGCACCGGCTCCCCGGCCGCCTTCACCGCGGTCGCAGGATGCCCCTGCGCCACGATCCGGCTCGCCAGCGACGGGTTGTCCTGCACCGGGCTCAGCTGCTTCCCGAGCCGCAGCGCCAGCCAGGCGATCCCGAGCGAGACGGCCACGAAGAAGCCGATGTAGAGCACCGGCATCCCGGCGCCCAGCGGCACACCCAGCGGCCCGAGCGCCAGCGCCATCTGCTTGACCAGCGCGAAGGCGGAGTTGTACTGGCCGACGGACCCCTCCGGAGCCAGGTCGGCCACCAGCGGGGCCAGGGTCGGCGACAGCATCGCCTCGCCGATCCCGAAGAGGGCGTACGTGGTGACGAACGCGGCGGCGGCCATCACGGCGCTCCCGTGCCCGAGACCCGAGAACCCGGCGATGACCCACGCCGCGGTCCAGATGAGCCCGACCAGCGCGATCACCCGGGACCGGCGCCGCTTCTCCACCAGCCGAAGCACGACGAACTGCGCGACGACGATCGCCCCGGTGTTGGCGGCGAGCGCGAAGCCGAGCGTGGAGGGGGAGATCCCGGCGGCCTCGGTACCGAAGGCGGCCAAGCCCGACTCGAACTGCCCGTAGCAGGCGAAGAAGATCACGAAGCCGAGCACCAGCAGCTTGACCATGGCCTGGTGCTGCATCAGCCGCTTCCAGCCACTGCCCGCCGGGGCGGTGCCCTTGGGCACGGAGTCCTTGATGACCGGAGCGTGCGGCATCCGTACGGTGAGGACGACCCCGGCCAGCACGAGGAACATCACGGCCTCGATGCCGAACAGCAGGGTGAAGCTGGCGGGCCGGTTCTCGTCGACGATCTGACCGCCGATGAGTCCGCCGATGCCCAGGCCCAGGTTCTGCATGAAGAACTGCAGGGCGAAGGCGCGCGTACGCGTCGACGGCGTCGAGCACCACACGATCATCGTGGCGAGCGCCGGCTGCATCACGGCCTGCCCGGCGCCGAGCGCCAGAGCGGACAGCAGGATGGGAACGACCCCGGTGGAGAGTCCGAGGGACAGCGCGCCCACCGAGGCGACCACGGCCGCCCCGACGACCACGGGCACCGGCCCGCGGCGGTCGATGACCCGGCCGGTGAGCGGCAGCGCGACGAGAGCCCCCAGGGCGAACGCCACGAACGCGCTCGTGGCCGCCATGGAGCCCAGACCTCGTACCTGCGCCACGTAGATGTAGAGGAACGGAACCGTGAAACCGATGCCGAACGCGGTCAGCGCGTTCCCGGCCTGGATCCGCCGCATCGCAGCGCCCATCACCTTGGTCACTTCTCACCTGCCTTTGAAAACTGAAGACTGAAGACTTCATACCTAAACTTCGACCCTTAACTCTACACATCGAAGGAGTTAGATGCCAACGAGCTCGTGCGATACTTCGACCCATGGGTGACACCCCCGACGGCACCACGCCCGTCCACGAGCCGACCCTCGATGAGCAGATCGCCGTCTACCAGCGCGAGTTCCAGGACCTCGACCCCCAGGTCGAGAAGGTCGTATCGGCACTGAGCCGTCTGAACCGCCGGATGAACGTCGCGTACGGGCGCCAGACCGCGGCGCTGGGCATCAGCAACGCGGAGTGGGAGGTACTCAAGGCCCTGGTCATCTCGGGCGCCCCCTACCGGATGGGACCGAGCGAGCTCGCGAAGCAGCTGGGCCTGACGCCGGCGGCGATGACGCACCGGATCGACCGCATGACGGCGGAAGGACTGGTCACCCGCGAGCGGGACGAGTCCAACCGGGTCCGGGTGATCGTGGAGCTGACGGACGAGGGCCGCAGCAAGTGGCTGGACGCGATGCGCGCGGCGACGGTCTTCGAGGAGGACCTCCTCCAGGACCTCTCGACGGCGGAGCGCGGAGTGCTGGGCGACATGCTCACCCGCCTCCTGGACCGCGTGGAAGACCTCCAGTCCCCGAGCTGACCTGCGGGGTTGACACTCCCGACACGCATCCGTAAGGTTCTTCGAGTTGTCCCAGAGCCGAACGGTTCCGAGGTCAACGAATCCCGCCGCCTCGTTGCGGCACCCAACTCAGCACGATCTCCCACCGGGAACCAATTCGGCATGTCCGGATTAAATTCCGAAGGCCGATTATGAATCGCCGGGGAAATCCACTAGAGTTCGGGAGTCGGAAGGGCCCAACAGCCCGGAAGGCAAAACCCGCTGACTGGGAGTCAGGCCCGAAAGAGTCTGATAGAGTCGGAAACGCAAGAACAGAACGAAAGCCCGGAGGAAAGCCCGAGAGGGTGAGTACGAAGGAAGCGTCCGTTCCTTGA